>CAZVEI010000132.1:0-4212 GCA_964626295.1 uncultured Alkalibaculum sp. | reverse complement strand
TTCTTCATTTCAACCTTCCTATACGCTTATAATAAACAGTTCACTTTTTAACTATTAATAATTGAATTATATTGTATTTTTTTTATTTTGTCAATATTTTAAAATTGATTGAAACACTTGAAATTCATATGTTTCATGACAACGGTGTTATTTTTTTATTGGCAAGTTATCATATTTGTACATTACAAATACAAGAGAAATCGAATAGAATTACATTAAACTTCAAACAATATCTAAAGCATTATATAAAATATCATTACATTAAAGGGAGGATTTAAAATGAAATTAAAAAATAAAGTTGCCATTGTTACAGGTGCTACGTCTGGTATGGGAAGAGCAACAGCTGTGTTATTTGCTCGAGAAGGTGCCAAAGTAGTGATCAGTGGTAGAAATAAAGAAAGAGCAGAAGAAGTTGTAAACCAAATCAAAAGCGAAGGTTTCGAAGCCATATATGTTCTTATAGATACATCTAAGGTTGATGACATGAAAATTTTATTTGATAAAACCATAGAAACTTACGGAACAGTAGATATTCTATTTAATAATGCAGGAGCTCTTAGTACAAAAGCAATCCCTGAAATTCCTATAGAAGAGTGGAATAGCATATTCAATGTAAACGTAACATCTTCGTTATACTTAACTCAATTAGTTACACCTGTTATGAAAGAAAAAGGTAAGGGCGTTATTATCAATACATCTTCTGTAGCAGGTTTTGGTGCTCATCATGGTTCTGTAGCTTATGTATCTTCAAAACACGCTATGAATGGTCTTACAAAATCTATGGCATGGGAACTAGGTCCTGAAATTCGTGTAAATGCCATTGCACCAGGTCTGATCCATACAAAAATGGTAGATGACTTTGGAGGTCTTGGTATTTTAGAAGGAATGATTCAAGGTAGCCCTTTAAAAAGGCACGGCTTACCAGAAGATATTGCGACTGTAGCATTATTCTTAGCAAGTGATGACTCTTCTTTCATTGATGGCCAAATCATCAAAGTAGATGGCGGCGTAGAAATTTAATTTATGTTTATTCAAAAAAGGATCACTCATTATGGGCGATCCTTTTTCGATGCAATATCCGTTACTTTAGCAGCAATCTCCGTTGTACCGTGTGCCCCTTTTTCTGTTTTAGAAACTATACATTCCAAGATTTCCTGGTATAAATCCACCTAAAAAATACTCTATTGCTACATCTACTACTACAGCTAAATCTTCTGCATTGTAATAGCCTTCTGTATTTTGGTCCATTAAGATATTAGCTGATGCGTCAAATTCCTCATCTTCATCGTAGAATACAAATAAAAAACTCACATTTTTCATAAAGTCAAAAGAAAAGGATAGATCTCCTTGGTTTAAAAACTTCGCTTTTACGAGCTTTGCATTTTTTCGAAATGCTTCTTTGTTTTCACTATACAGCTGGGCTAATCTTAAGACCGTTCTCTTATAAAAATTAGGATAGTATATTTGTCCATCTTTTATTTCTTTGTATGTAATGTACTTCCCTGTCAAAGGCGTTCCCATTCCATTGACTAAATACCGTACGATAATGGTCTTTAGTACATAAGAAGTAATCTCTTCTCCAAAGACAGTATATACTTGACCACTTGGGTGTAAGACCTTGTAGTTTTCTTTCATCATTTCTAATTCAAAGGATTTACTCGCCTCATCATAAGAAAGCCCTAGTGTTGTGGCCATTACATTAGGATCCATTTCTGAAAACTTATTTACAATATAATCAAAAGGCACTTTTTCTTGGTGTTCGCGCATTTCGTTCTCCTCTCGTTGTATCTGCTTTTTATATTAGAGACTTTTTTATTTTTTAGCTATTTATGTAAGTTTCATTTATTTACAAAGATTGATTTTTGCCCCCAAGGCTTGACCTAACACTGATAGCTGATCGCTAGTCACTAAATTTTTGTGGTGTACTATCTATCATAGCAAATGACCCTAAAGGAATACCCTCACGCTAGTGACTAAGGACTAGGGACTAAAGTGTTATAGAGTTTGTGATATCGATCGAGTTCTGTTTTTAAAAGTTTAGGCGTATCTAGCTCGTAAGGACATCTGCTTTTGCATTCTCCGCATTCAATACAGTCGTTGACTTTCTCCATCTTTTGAGCAAATTCTTTTGTAAGGTAAGGTTCTGATGGAGACCTGGTCATAAGCAAACTAATCCTAGCACTTTGAGGGATATCAATTTGCGCTGGACATGGCATACAATAGCCACAACTTCTACAAAAATCACCTGAAAGTCCTTCTCTTGACTTTTCAATTCTTTTTTTAAGGTCGTCGTCATTTAATGGTGGATTCTTTGCTAATGCTATAAATTCCTCTAATTCACTACGCTTTTGTATGCCGTAAATAGGTACTACATTGTCGTATTGCTCCATAAATCCAAAAGAAGCTCGACTATCATTAATAAGGCCTCCAGCCATGGCCTTCATAGCGATAAAGCCCGTATCTGTCCTCTTACACTCTTCTACTAATTCTATTTCTTTTTCTTGTG
Organism: uncultured Alkalibaculum sp.; assembly: GCA_964626295.1. GTDB lineage: Bacteria > Bacillota > Clostridia > Eubacteriales > Alkalibacteraceae > Alkalibaculum. Next base: position 1,706 of record CAZVEI010000132.1, on the reverse strand, counting down.
ATAAAAGTGAAAAAGGAAATTGCATGGTCTCATAAAGACCTGATCGAACTGCATCAAACGCCAAGTTGATTTTATGACTTGATATTCCAATATGTCTAATTTTACCCTTTTCCTTTTCCTTGTAAACTGCTTCGTAAATATCCTCTGAAGGAAGCTCTGCAGGATTGTGAAATTGAAAGATATCGATATAATCTGTTTGTAAACTCTTTAGACTTTGATCAATGTTTTTTAGGATTTTCTCTTTATCAAACAATTGGGATTTAGTAGCAATGACAATTTGATTGCGAACATGATGTAGCGCATGACCGATTTTCATTTCACTATCTGTATACATATTTGCTGTATCGTAAAAATTAATTCCACTTTCAAAAGCTCTTTTTAGTATAGCATCCGATTCCTCTACAGTAATTCTCTGTATTGGCAATGCGCCAAATGCCGTTTTTGACACGTAAAGCTCAGTACGCCCTAAATGAATTTTTCTCAATGTTTTCACCTCACCTAAATTATGTCTCAATGTATATTATATATGGTTTTGCAATGGATTTACAATACTAAATGTAGCAGACAGCGCCATTGGCAATTGTTTAACTACTTTTAACTATTGTTAACGTGAAGCGCCTCGGCGCTTCACGTTCCACAGAAAGTTTTATAAGAGCAAGTTGATGGCGATGACAATATGGCGTATTCCTTTTGGTCTGGGGTGTGTTCGTACGGTTTTGATAGAACAATTAATAGTTTTTCCATTACACTATAATCGCCTTTTTCTGCTGCTTCTAGTGCTTCCTCTACTCTATGATTTCTCGGTATAATGGCTGGATTGCTTTTTTTCATACGTTCTCTAATTGCTTCTTTGCTTTCACATTGTCTTTCTAATCTGTTTTGCCATTTCTTATGCCACTGTACAAATTCAGACGCATCTTTCATCTCCATATCCTCAAGTTTATTAAAGGTTAAGGACACAAAAGTATTGATGTAATCAGCCTTGTTTTTGTGCATTATGGAAAGAAGCTCCGCTATTAAAGATTCATCTTCTGGCTCTTGATTTATTAGCCCAAGTTTCTTTTTCATACCCTCTAACCACTTTACATGGTATACTTCATCGTACTTCTCAATAACACTTCGCGCTAGTTCAATGGCCTTATCTTGATTGTCATCTATTAAAGGCAACAGTGCTTCTGCTAATCTACATAGATTCCAATTTCCAATGATAGGCTGGTTCGCGTAAGCGTATCGTCCATTTAGATCAATGGAACTAAATACAGTTTTTGGATCATACGTATCCATAAAGGCGCATGGCCCGTAGTCGATTGTCTCGCCGCTTATGGTCATATTATCTGTATTCATAACTCCATGAATAAAGCCAACTAATTGCCATTTAGCAATCAGATCTGCTTGTACTTTACAAACCTCTTCTAAAAGTGTAAGTCCCAGATGATCACTACCTCTTGCACTAGGATAGTGACGATTTAAAGTGTATCTTACTAAAGTTTCTAGTTCTTCTTTTGACCCATATTTTGATGCAAATTGAATGGTTCCAACTCTTATATGGCTTGAAGCTACTCTTGTAAGGATTGCCCCAGGTAGACCTCTCTCTCTAAAAATAGTCTCTCCTGTTGTCACCACAGCTAAGCTGCGAGTTGTGGGTATACCCAAATAGTGCATTGCTTCGCTAATAATGTATTCTCTTAACATAGGGCCAATTGCGG
>CAZVEI010000131.1:0-5492 GCA_964626295.1 uncultured Alkalibaculum sp. | reverse complement strand
TTTCTCTTACCCAAATCATAGAAAATCCCCCTATGAGGACATCCTGCACAAAGTGTTGGAGGTCTTGAGATTACCATATCTTTATCGTAAGAGATTGTTGGTAGTTCACTTCCGTATAAGGATTTTCGGATTACATCAGGTGTAAGTTCGCCATATGGTGGGAATGTATCATTGCCATGAGGCACGAAACCCAACATTTTTACTCTCTCTTCAATATATGGGTCGTTTTCTTCGAGAACGTATATTGTATCTAAGTCCTTGCAGAATTCAGAAATCATCTTATCAGGAAGAGGATTTGTAAATCCTAATTTCAAATAATTTGCTTCATCTCCAAATACTTCCCTTGCGTAGGAGTAGCATACTCCTGATGATATTACACCGATTTTTTTCCCATTGTCCTTAATAAAATTAAAAGCAGATTTCTCAGCGTAATGCGCAAGGTCTATCATCCTTTGTTCTACTTTTTTTCTTAATTCCTTAGCCATAGCAGGAACGGTTATGTATTTTCTAATGTTCTTTTCGTAATCAGAAAACTTTGCCTCTACTCGGTCTTCACATTCTACAATGCTCTTTGAATGACAAACTCTAGTTGTGGTTCGAATGAGTACTGGCGTGTCAAATGTTTCACTGATGGTAAAAGCCTCTTTCATCATGTTCTTTGATTCTTGACTTGTGGCAGGCTCAAGCATAGGAATTTTCGCAGCTTTAGCATAATTTCGATTATCTTGCTCGTTTTGGGAAGAGTGTTGCCCTGGTTCGTCAGCGCTTATAAGTACAAAGCCGCCAGTAACACCTGTATAAGCATATGTAAACAATGGATCTGCTGCAACATTTACGCCAACGTGTTTCATAGATGCCATAGATCTTAGTCCCGCTATAGAAGCTCCTATAGCTGCTTCTACTGCAACTTTTTCATTTGGAGCCCATTCCGATTTTACTTCTTTTCGCTCCGCCATACTTTCTAATATCTCTGTGCTTGGTGTTCCTGGATATGCAGAGGCAAATTTTACGCCAGCCTCCCAAGCTCCCTGAACCAAAGCTTCGTTTCCAGTCATTAATCTTTTCATGGAATCCTCCTCATTCGTTATGCTTTATCTTAATTTAACACTTTACCTAACATTTGTAAAACACATCCCCAGATTATACCTAATCCATTGTTTTGCTTTTAGCTTTCAGTTTGCGCCTCTACAAGATTAATACTACAGTACTTTTCCCGTAGCTTTGGCTTTTCAATTTTTCCCGTTGGATTTCTTGGAATTTTCTCAAATACAAATTTTCGAGGGCGTTTATAGCGAGGCAGTCCATCGCAAAACTGTGCAATTTCCTCTTCACTACAAATGTAACCTGGTTTTAACTCTATAATCGCTTGAGCAACTTCTCCAAGACGCTTGTCAGGAATTCCAATTACAGCAACGTCTTTAATTGCGTCATGACTTCTTAGGAAATTTTCAATCTGCACTGGATACAAATTTTCTCCGCCGCTGATAATCACATCTTTTTTACGATCCACAAGATGAACAAAATTCTCCTCATCCATTCGAGCCATATCGCCTGTAAACAACCAGCCATCCTTCAGCGCATCTGCTGTAGCATCTGGATTTCTGTAATAACATTTCATGAGCCCTGGTCCTTTTACACAGAGTTCCCCCACTTCACCTTGTTTAACATCTTTCCCTTCTTCATCTGTAATTTTTATTTGCCACATGTGTCCAGGGATTCCTATGGCACCTACCTTAGAAACATTCTCTATTCCTAAGTGAATGCACCCAGGCCCTATGGATTCCGACAAACCGTAATTGGTATCATATTGATGTCCTGGAAAATAGTCTAACCACCTATGAATCAGGCTTGGAGGAACGGGCTGTGCACCAATATGCATTAATCTCCATTGGGAGAGCTGATATTCTTCTAATTTAATTTCGCCTCGCTCAATAGCATCAAGGATATCTTGCGCCCATGGTACCAAAAGCCAAGCAATGGTGATACCTTCATCCGATATGGTCTTTATAATCCACTCAGGAGCTACACCTTTAAGTAGCACTGTTCTACTGCCAGATAAAAGGCTTCCAAACCAATGCATTTTTGCACCAGTATGGTAAAGGGGGGGAATGCAAAGGAAATTATCTTCTCTTGTCTGCTTATGATGGGCTACTTCTACTTTAGCCGCTGTCATAAGGCTCTCATGAGTATGTAATATTGCTTTTGGAAAACCAGTAGTGCCTGAGGAAAAATAAATTACAGCATCTTGTTCATCACTAAGTGTTATTTTAGGCGCTACAGAAGAACAACATGTAGTCAAAGAATAATAGTTCTCAGCAAAGGAAGGACAATCTTGACCTAAGTATAGGCGCATTTTAACTCTTGAAATACTATCTCCAATAGCTTCTATTCTTCCCGTAAACTCAGGACCGAATATTATGACGTCACATTCTGCTAGATCAACGCAGTTTTGGATTTCTTCTGAAGTATATCGGTAGTTAAAGGGCACTGCAATTGCACCAGTCTTTAAAATGCCAAAGTAAATGGGCAACCACTCTAGGCAATTCATAAGTAAAATCCCTACCTTTTGACCTTCTTGTAATCCTCGGTCAAGTAAGAAATTGGCCATACGATTTGCTTTGTCATCAAATTCACGCCAAGTCATTTCTCGGCGAAACTTCTTTGATGGATCTGTTTCAACTAGATCATAATCTTTCCAACTGCTTTTCACTTCTTTAATTCCTGGATTAATTTCAACTAAACTTACTTCACTGCCGTATAAGGCTGCATTTCGAGTAAGAATCTCTGTAATAGGCATGTCTTCTTCTCCCTCTTATTATTTTTGTGGAGGGCTGGTTAGGGGATGTAAGCTTCTCAAGTCTATTTTGCGCTTTTGCACCTCGATAGTGGCTTTCGCTTATCTTCTTTTTACGCGCAAAAAGAAACCGCCCTCCGAATATTTCTATTCAGAGGACGGGTTATATCCGTGGTACCACCTCAATTTACAAATGCCTCACAGCATTTGACTCAACAGGTGCAATCACACCTTTGCACTATAACAGGTGCACCTGGCAAAACCTACACAGAAAGCTACCTTCGGCTTGCAACTCCTGGAATGTATTCAAAGCAATTCATCTTTTGCACCTTCCACCAACCGGTTGCTCTCTATAAAGCCTAGCATCACTTCTACTTATTTCCAATCAACATTATTTAAATTTAATTGTACTCTTTTTATAATAGAAAGTCAATGTCAGCTTTTTTTATTTTTTTAAGTTATCTTAATATGATTTTACTCTTTCAAACTCCTCAAAGGCTACCTCGTATCCGTAAAATAGGTCAATTATTTTAAATATACATAACAATTATAGATATGTACATCCTTTTAAAGTTTATAGCATTTATTGCATTACATTGAAGGTCCATTTTTATCCGCTAATAAGGCTTGATTTTCTCCTTTTAATCTCTTGTTTTCTACAAAACGCTTCTCTAATTCTTTTCTGATATTTTCCATTTCACTTTTAAGGGTTTTGTTTTCCGTTTTTAGAGAATTTTTTTCACCTGTTAGTTTCTCGTTGTCTGCAGTCATCTTTTTCATCTCTTTTGATTTAGTAAATTGTTTTATTCCACCAAAAAGCACTGCTAGAATTGCTCCTACTGCCGCCGATAAGAAAATAATGAGAGCTAAAGAGATTTCAAATTGCCAAAAGAATACTTTAACTAATACGGCTGCTGAATTAGTCAAAGCAAAGATAATAATTAAAATGGAACCAATTAAGGTTAAAATAAAGTTTTTTTGCATAGATTTATTGCCTCCTTTTTCTTTGATTGTCTTCAGTATTTCTATATACCCAATATAAACTGCTTTTAACCCGGTATACATAAAACAACCTAGGAAACCCCTATCGTTTAAGGGTTTCCTAGGTCTTGTTTTTTTGCTTACTATCTTTAGTATTTTGCGCTAGTATAGTTTGGAGATTCCTTATCAATAGAGACATCATGTGGATGACTTTCTCTTAGCCCTGCACTTGTAATCTTTATGAATTGAGTGTTTTCTTTTAATTCTTGAATATTTGCAGCGCCGCAATATCCCATACCAGAGCGAAGGCCGCCTAGCATTTGAAATACTGTGTCTGATAATGAACCTTTCCTTCAACACCTTCAGGAACAAGCTTGTTATTGCCCTCTTGGAAATAACGATCTGAGCTACCTTGTTTCATTGCTGCAATCGAACCCATACCTCTATAAGATTTAAAGCTTCTACCTTGATATATAATAGTTTCTCCTGGACTTTCTTCCGTACCAGCAAAGAGGCTACCAATCATAACCGTATCCGCTCCTGATGCAATGGCTTTTACAATATCTCCTGAGTATTTGATACCGCCATCAGCAATAACTGGAATGCCGTGCTTCTTAGCTATTTCTGCACAATCCATAATAGCAGTAATTTGAGGAACACCAATTCCTGCAATAACACGTGTAGTACAGATAGAACCTGGTCCAATACCTACTTTAATAGCATCTACCCCTGCTTGAATTAAGGCTTCAGTTGCTTCTCCAGTAGCAATGTTTCCAGCAATAATTTGAAGATCAGGATAAAGTTCTCTAATGTGCTTAATGGTTTCTAATACGCCTTTTGAATGTCCATGTGCTGTATCTATTACAACTACATCTACTCGAGCTCCTACTAGTGCCTTTATCCTATCTTTTATATCTTTACCAACACCCACAGCTGCACCGACTAAGAGCCTTCCCTTATCGTCTTTTGCTGAATTAGGGTACTTGATAGCTTTTTCAATATCTTTGATCGTGATTAAGCCTTTTAGATTATTGTATTGATCAATAATAGGTAGTTTTTCGATTTTGTGGCGTTTTAGAATGTTTTCCGCTTCCTCTAAGTTTGTCCCCTCTGGAGCTGTGACTAAATTATCTTTTGTCATAGCATCCACTATTTTCTTTGTAGGATCATTTTCAAATCGAAGATCTCTATTTGTAATAATCCCTACTAGTTTTCCGTCTACTGTAATAGGGACTCCAGAAATGCGGTATCTTTCCATAAGCTCTAATGCATCACCTACTACATGGTCCGGACTTAAGAAAAATGGATCTACAATAACTCCGTGTTCACTTCGCTTAACCTTGTCCACTTCCATAGCTTGGTCTTCAATAGACATGTTCTTGTGTATAATCCCGATGCCGCCTTGTCTTGCCATAGCTATAGCAAGCTTTGCTTCTGTTACAGTGTCCATCCCTGCACTAATAATAGGAATGTTCAGCTTGATTTTCCTTGTTAAAACTGTAGAAAGCTCTACTTGATTTGGTAAAACTTCTGAATGAGCAGGTATTAATAAAACATCATGTTGTGCAGATAAGTCCTGGATCGCTGCAGTGGGAAATCCTGCCGTAATAAATCCGGCATCAATATTGCCGTCTTTCAATCCATTGGCAGCTTCTGCAAAAGACAGATACTGTTCATCAATATCACTGTTAAAAACCTGCCCTGTGATGCGTCCCTT
>CAZVEI010000130.1:0-5499 GCA_964626295.1 uncultured Alkalibaculum sp. | reverse complement strand
GAATAGACAGGTGAGGAAGTTTCAGTCAATTTGAAACCAAAAAACATTTTAAGTGCCATGTCATTTGTAACTCCCATTTGAGCTAAATAGGGGTAGAGACTTTTTAGCAACAAAGGCCTGTATTTAGATGTAGGTTCTTTAGCCCAAAATTCTCTTATTGTAGCCTCTTTAAAAATGTTGTAGCCCCCAAATACTTCATCAGCACCCTCGCCACTTATTACTGTTTTTATATTACTCTGTCTTGCGAGCTTAGACAGCAAAAACATAGGCGTTGGAGCAGTGCGTAAAAGAGGAGACTCTGCATACCATATAACCTTTTTAAAATTGCTCGCAATATCAGCATCACTGCAAATTACTCTACTATGGTTTGTTTTATAATAATCAACAGCTAGTTTTTGATAATTAGATTCATCGTACATCGAATTTTCAAAACAAATAGAAAAAGTATCTAAATTTAAATCAGGATGAGTCTTTCTTATGTATGAAGTTGTGACGCTTGAATCTAATCCTCCACTTAAATAAGCACCATATGGCTCATCCGTTTGTGTTCTGATACTCATCGCATCATTAAAAACCTCATCCAATCTTTCAATGGAGTCATTGAGACTGCATGATTCATAATCATGGGGTCTGAAAAGTGGAAACGTCCAATAAGCTTTAGTTTTTAAACCAGAAGAGTTCAATATAAGATAATGCCCAGGTGAAAGTTCATAAACGTCTTCGAAAATAGTTTTTGGTGTTAAGGTTGTCCAGAATGTTATAACTTGCAAGAGAGATTTGGATGAGATTTTAGGAGTTATATTTGGATATTCGAAAACTGCTTTCATTTCTGATGCAAAGACAAATATATTGGTTGTATAACTATAAAACAAAGGACATATACCTACTCTATCTCGCGCAAGAAAGAGTTCTTTTTTATCAGTATTCCAAATCGAAAAAGCGAATTGCCCATTAATCATAATAAGACAATCTGCTCCATATTCTTCATATAAGTGAAGGATGAGTTCATCGTCTCTATTTGTTTTAAACAAATGGCCCAGCTTTAATAGTTTTGCGGTCAACTCAGCATGATTAAATACTATACCACTCCACACAATCCATAATGTTTCATTTCTATTGGAGAAAGGTGAATTGTTTATTTGTCTGTTGGCTGAAATCTTTTTCGTAATTCCCAGACTTACTTGGCTTGACACATATACACCATTATAGTCAGATCCTCTGTGTTTGATTCGCGTAAGCATACGTTTTAAAACACTTAAAGCATCCACAATTTCATTCTTTGAAAAAAACCCGACTATTCCCGACATATGAAGAAGCTAATTAGAAGTGAGAGCTTTTATATCACCTGCTCCGATTTTATTATTTCTACCTTTAGTTTGTTAAGTATATACTCCGATATATTGTTAATTGATTTGAAATTGTCATCAACCAAGTCTTCGTCTTCAACTTCTATTTCAAATTCTTCTTTTAAAAAGTCAATTAAAAAAAGAAATCCCATAGAATCTAATAAACTATTCTCAAATATCAATGTATCATTATCGATATCTTCTTTTTGCAAAAAGGATGCATTAACAATATAAACTTTCACTCTTTCAATAATATCACTTCTGCGTTTCATGTTTATTACATTTATATTTTAAATTAGAACAAGAAAGCTTATATTTAGTTTAATATACACAGCAGTTTAACCTTGCTTAAGACAAAAGGTGTAACCAAGAGTAGAAGTACAATTATGAATCTCTTTAAATCGAATTAATCCAACACTGGGCTCCCCATCAGAACTCGATTTTCCCAAATCGATGAAATCAAAGCCCTTTTCTTTATAATAATTGAAAACACTTAAAAACAAAAAATCCATAGTGCCCAATTTTCGTGAAGATAATACGTCACCCACAAAAATGCCTTGAACTATCTTTTCATGTCCCCTGTAAAATATGCCTGATCCTATATTGTCACCTTCGCTATTTTTCACTAAAAAGAAATCTACGGGAATTACCATATTTACGTTAAGAATATCTTGTAAAGACATATGAATGTGGCGCTTTTGCCCAGTTCGGTTGGCTGAAATTATATCATATGCTACTTGAATGGACTCTTCATCGGTCACATGACTAAATGCAAGGCCATTACGTATTGCCTTATTACAGTTTTGCCTCACCTCAGTTTTACACCACTCTCCTTCGAAATGTCTTAAGTTCATACAACTAATAATATCAGGAGTTTCCATAGTGTAGCCCAATCTTATAAAAGCATTTACCGCTTTTGCATTAATGGATGGGTTATATACATTTGGAGGGAGAGTTATCTTGAGTGTCTCAATATTCTTAGCAGAAATATACTGTTTTAAATTCAAAATAAAATCGTAAACTCTGTCGTAAAAGATAGCCTCATATTTATAATGAAACCCTCCAAAAGGAGCTGAAAAAGGTGCCAATAATGCTTTATCTTTAATGCCTCCAATCAATCCGATACTTACATCTTTACCATCATCAACTAACCTCACAATTCTATCTACCTTATGTTTTGTAAGATGGATGAATCCCTCAGAAACAAATGGATGAGGATCTTGTGGAAAATAGTTTTTAAAATCTTTTTCTGAAATATCAATTAACATAGTATTAGTAATTTATTTATTTTTGCTCTCTCCTTCTTTTAACAAAAGCTCGGTTAGTATTCCTTGTAATTTGGTTTCAAAAGCTTGTAAGGTAAATTTCTCTTCATACCTTGCTCTAGCAGCTCTACCCATCTTTTTACGTAAGGTATCGTTATTCATTAAAAGCTCCAATTTATCAGCTAAATCAACAGGATTATTTTGATCCACCATAAACCCAGTTACATTATTTTCAACTATATCAGGTATTCCACCTTCGACAGTCGAAATAGCTGGCAATCCATATTGCATTGCTTCCAATAAAACCAAAGGGAAACAATCATTCATTGTAGGCAGTACAAAAATATCTGCACTTTGATAAACTTTATTTTTATCTTCACCATACCGTTTTCCGAGATACTTTACAGTTTCTGTGAGCCCTCTTTTTTCTACTTCTTTCTTAAATTGATGTGAACTCACATCCCCCTCTCCGCCAACAAAATCACACGAAAAGTTGTAACCTCTCCTCCGAAGTATTTCACAGGCTTCAATAAGTATAAAAACGCCCTTTAAGACAATGAGATTAGAAAGAAATAGAATTTTCATGTATCCAAGTTTATTCTCAGGTTTTGGCACATTATTTTTAATGATGTCTTTTACACCATTTGGGCAAACATACACTTGCTCCATAGAAACAAAAGTTTTTATATCATCATACAGATATTTCGAAAGAATTATGACACTACTTTCTTTAAAAACATACTTATATAGTGAATTATTAATCCTACTTGATTCATTTTTTTTGATCCCCTTGCTATGAATATGGAAAACAGTCTTAACTCTAAACAGTTTAAGTAAAGAAACAAGTGCCACATCTTTATAAAAAGCAGTCCCCGAATTTGATAAAGCAAAGTAACAAAGAGTTGGCTTCTTTTTAATTAGTTCAAAAAGCAACTTAAACCATGAAACAAAAAATCGCCAAAGCTTTAAAAATTTTGTTTTACCTGTCTCATCTATTGATCGCGAGACAAGCAAATTAATATATCTCGCTTCGAAAGAATTATTAATTATCTTACTCTTCTTAATTAACTCTCCTACTATAGATACACCATGCACAGCTGGAGGAAGATGGAGCAAAAATAATATATTGTTGTTTCTCTTCATTGTTAAAATTATTTCTTAAATTTCTCCCACATAGAAGGAAAAAGTGTTTTTAACCAAAGCATAACAAAAGAATATGGTACGTAAAGAGGAAAATGTCTCCGTATATAAAAAAGATATTCTTTATATGCTAGCCCCTTAGGGCTTTTGAGGTAGGCTATGCGTTCTTGCAATGGTACATCATTTGGTTTCCATGGCTTTCCATGATCATGTAAACAAATACCTCCGAAATTTGGAGCTAAATATACAGGGATTTCTTTTCTGACGGCTTGCATTGAATAGTCAAAATCTGCAATTCCATGTGTATAATACTCATCAAATATACCAATAGCATCTACTGTTTCTTTACTTATCCACAATATATTGGCATTTGTCAATTCACATTGTTGAGGAACTTCTTTTGGAGTTAATAAATGACTCCTAACAACTAAATGATTTGTTTTTATCTTATATCCTCCATAAGTTGTTTTATTTGTTGCATCATCAATCGTTGCTCCAGAATATATTCCTGTTTTATTATGTGTTCTTAGAGCATGCTTGTCAGTTTCAATTAAATTGTGAAGGAAGTCATTAAATAAAACAACATCATCATTCAATAGAAGAAAAGCATCATACTCTTTACGTTTTAATGCAGTTTTCCAGGCCAAACGCATTCCTCCAGCCCAAAACAAGTTGCCTGCACCTTTGATAATATTTACATCAGGGAAAATATCCATAACAAAGTCACTTGTCCCATCAGTGGATCCATCATCTACTAAATAAATATCAAAAATGTAACCATCTGGTTTGCTTGCTTCAACAAAAGAATGTAAACATGCCAAAGTTTTTTCTTTACGATTGTAACAAGTAAGTAAAACTGCAACTTCTTTATTTTTCATTCTCTTCTTTTTTTCTATATTTCTCATAATTTAGATATCTATTATCAAAAATGCCCCTAACCCAAATAGTAACCTCCTTGTCACTCATTATTCTAAAAGAATAAGAAAAACATAGACCAATCATAATCCAAAGCATAAAATAGTTCAAAGAAACAATATTAATATCTTCAACCCAAGAATATATCCACCGAAAAGCTACGAACACACCTAACATTTTTGAATATATATTATTAGATCGATTAATAGCTAAATAACTTGCTCTATAAAAAATAAAAAAATAAAATATCACCCCCACAATTCCAGTCCATGTGAAAACGTTTAAAATACCAACTTCATTTGTTATTCGTTCATCTCTTCCAGTTATTTCATAACCTAGAGGTCCAAAATGGGGAGAGTCGTTACCCCGTGCAGGTGTTCGACCAAAAATCAAATAATCGTTGCTAATTGCTGATTCAATTACTTCGATATATAAAAAGGTTCTTGTATCGACAGTAACATCAATTGTATTTCGATCACCTTCGTCATCTGTACCAGTGGCTTTCACTTCTCCCATATACTCACTAATATTGAAAACATTAAAAACACCAGTAGCACCTAAACTAAAAAACAATAAAGGAGCAATAATCATAACCACACGAATATAATTAAGTAATTTAATTGATATCTTTTCTTTCAAGTAATAAATTATCAAAGCAAACAAGGGAAATCCAAATTTTATTATATTACTACGCGCCCCAAAATCCGCTCCAATTACTACTGCTGTAAAAAACAACAAGATTAATCGTTGTTTATTACTTAGTGCAGGTAGAAATAATAGTAAAAAACTAACAGGCATTAGGAAAAAACCATAAGCATCTGTTCTTATCAAAA
>CAZVEI010000129.1:0-5529 GCA_964626295.1 uncultured Alkalibaculum sp. | reverse complement strand
GAAAGGGAATATACACCAAAAGACCATAATTAACTTGCCACTTTCTGATTTAGCACGAGTAGCACTCCATACAGCCAAACATACTAGAATATTACACAAGATAGCACGAATAAATAATTGCCCTAAAGGAATAGTCATTTTTGCATAAGCAGTAGCAGCAACGGCTTCTGTCATTCCTTCGAAATTAAGTCCTGAAGCGTAGAATGCCACAGCCGCTAATATAGAACCAATCCAATTACCCACATAACACATTGCCCAAACTTTTGCTGTCTCTTTCCATGTTACAGTACCTTTAATAGAGCCTACAGCCATAACAAAGTTATTTCCTGTAAACAATTCTGCTCCAGCGATGATAACTAGACTCAAACCAACACAAAAGCTAAATCCTTGTATTAGTTTTACAAAAGGTATACCAGTCATCATTCCTGCTACGCAACCTATAAGAATTGACCCAAATCCTATAAACATACCTGCCATCAATGATGAAACTAAATAACCCATAGGATTATTCTTTAAAAAGGTCGATTTGGTTTTTGCAGCATTTGCTACACTGAGAATTTCATCTTTAAACATAAGTGCACCCCCAAAAATTATTTGTGATTAATTTATTAATAAAATTATCACAATTTATACTTAAAATATACCATAAACGATCAAATAATACTAGCATTATTTGATACTCCTGTAAAATTATAAAAAAAAGAAGCCGTAAGATAAACTCTACGACCTCTTGGAGATATTATCCAGGAAATGCTCCTGCTTCTTCTTTGCGAATACCTACATCGATAACTTTTGAAGTCATAAAGAATACGATGAACATGAGAATAGCACCAATAGCATAGGTCCATTTGATTTCTGAGTTTTGTATAACGATACCGTTTACAAAGGTACCCAAAGCGCCCCCTCCAAACAAACCAAAGGATACCAAGGACATAACGGTTCCCCTCAATTGAGGCATAAGACCTTGAGCAATTGTCGTAAGGGTAGAGTGAATAGATATAAAACCATAACCAAATCCAAATAATCCAATCGACAAGAGTAGCGGTGTAGTGGCAAAGAATAATAAGGCTAAAGAAACAGTTGCTAGAATTGCTGCAGCAGGTACGAATTTCTTATTGTATTTTTGCCGTAATTGCGGTGCTAATCTTCCTCCAATAACGGTGCCTAATCCAAAAACGGTTAAGATCAAGCCCACTGTTAAAATATTGTATCCTGTGAGATCCGTAATAAACTGGCCCGAATAAGTAAAAGTCCCAAAAACACTGAAGCCAACTAAAAATATAGTGCAAATAACTTTAACTAACTCCTTATTAGCAAATGCCTTCTTATACACCCCTAGCATATCCAATTTATCTATGACACCAGGCTCTTTTTCTAGACTTTTTAGCATTATAAAGGCAACAATTAATTCTAGGAAACCATAAATAAAGTAAACGGCTCGCCAAGAACCAAAATAAGCGATGGCTCCTCCTATAGCTGTGGCAGAAGCACCACCAAGAAACATCATCCCAAAGAATTTGGCTATCCATTTTTGTCTGTTTTTATCGGTACAACATTCACCTATAAAAGCAATAGAAACTGGGAAGATTCCTGCGCCAAAGGCTCCATTGACAGATCTGAAAAAGATTAAAGACGGTAGATTATAAGATAATGCGCCGAGCATACTAAATATGGCGGTTCCAAAAGCGGCTATATTGATAATCTTAGTTTTTCCAAATCGATCGGCCAAAGGGCCAAAAAATATAGTGAAAATTCCAAAACATAGCATATAGGCTGTTACAGAAAGCCCAGTTTGGGTAATCGTAATGTTTAAATCTCTGGATATATTGATTAATAATGGAGCTACTGCATAATTATCTCCATTTGCTAAAAAACCCATAAATCCCAGTATACTAATTGTAACAACAAATTTTTGAGTATCGTCTTTCAAATTACTTCCCTCCAAATGTTTTTTCGTTATATACTTGCTATTTTTTATATAAACAATCATGGGAAATGATTGCTACGACGTATAAAGTAGTGTAAGTGTACCTACTTTTTAAATGGAAAAACTTAGAATATCCATTTAAAGAATATCACTTATAATAATTCGACGCAAGGATATTTCCAGAATAATATTATAATGGGTATATAATTACAATTTTATCACAAATAAAAAGTATCATTTATAACTTATAACTTTTTAACGCAAGGACATTTCTGCGTTTATCCATTCTATTTAAATATTCTTGGAGTACATTAGAGTACTATGATAATATAAATTGAGAAACTAAAAACAAATGAAGGATTATAAAGACAGGAGGACAAGCATGAAAATTAATAAGGTTGGAGTATTGGGAATGGGGGCTATTGGAGGCCTAGTAGCAGCTCAAATTTACGATTACGACCCTCAAAACGTGTACATTTTAGGAGATAAAGAGAGAATAAAAAGATATGAAGAACAAGGGTGGATTCAAGTAAATGGAAAGGACTATCAATTTAATGGTCTAAGCCCTGAAAATCCACAAACTTTAGATCTTATTATTCTTTCTGTCAAATACCATCACTTAAAAGATGTAATTTCACTAATGAAAAACTTTGTAGGCGAGAAGACCATAATCATTTCATTAATGAATGGTATCGATACAGAAAATGTAGTTGGTGAAGTATATGGGATGGAAAAACTTCTTCACTCTTTTATCGTTGAAATTTCTGCAGTAAAAAAGGGCAGAGAGATTACTGCAAATAAGGGGAAAATTGTCTTTAATTCACTTAATAAGGATAATGAAAAAGCGGTAGCTCTATCTAAATTCTTTGATGATGCTCAAATTATCTACGAGGTTGCTGATGACATTCTCAAGGAGATTTGGTGGAAGTTTATGATAAATGTAGGAGTTAATCAAGTCTCCGCTGTATTGGATGCTCCTTATGGCATGTGTCAGAAGAGTGATGAGATTAGAAGTCTTATGGATAAAGCTATGAAAGAAGTAATTGAGCTATCAAAATACGAAGGCGCAAATCTAACAGAAGAAGATCTCACTCGTTGGTATCCTGTTTTAGAGGCTCTAAATCCAGAGGGCATGACTTCGATGTTACAGGATATGAAAGCTAAGAGAAAAACGGAGGTAGAAATGTTCGCAGGGGTTGTAAGTGGTTTAGGAAAGAAACAGAAGGTTTTAACGCCTGTCAACGACATGTTATTTGAATTGATTAAAGCAAAAGAAAAAATGAATGAGATAAAATAACAAAATGTGCCTTCCGCACTTTAGCTATCAGCAACCAACCACCAGTGTTCTAGGGTCAAATCTTATGGGTCTCAAATTCAACCTTTTTAAAAAATATAAGTGTAGGGGCAGATGATCATGCCTGCCCCAAAGGTTTTACTTAGGACTTAAAACATAGAACTTAGAACTAAGGCCTGTAGGTGTTGTAATTATAATAATTAATAAAACTATTCCTTTTCCCATCTATAGCAAATTAATTGGTAACAACTTTATATGATATCTCTCTTATTGTATCCCGCAAATCCAACGAATCCTAAGAATAAAGCTAGTGCACTTAAAGCGTATATAGAAGTCCACCTTATTATGTCTTGAGAAATTTGTGGTATATGGGTAAATGTAGATAGGTTATTTAACCACTCAGGAAAATCGAGCACGTTTCCAAGGTATAATACCATAAAAGTAAATACAATATAGAACCATACAAGGCTAGTGCTCTTAGGCCATACACCAACGAGTAGCAGGCTTAGTCCTACTATAAACCAAATGGCAGGTAAATAGACAAATACCTCTGCGATAATGCTCTCAAATACAAGGTTATGCTCCATGACTCCTATGGAAGTGGCATAGAGCCCTAATCCAATAGAGCCTTGCATTATAATTGTAGAGAGAAAAGCTATAATAGTATAGTCGCCCATTATCTTATTTCGAGAAACGGCGCGACTGTAGAAGTTTTCCATAAGTCCTAATTTTTCATTTTTCTTTAATTTTAAAATTATTAATACTGCTGGCACAGCTGTAAAGATGGACATAATTTGAATGAGTAGAGTGACAAATTGCTGTGTCATATTCCCATCACCTTCTGGTAAAAAGGCTTGAAGGTATTCCATATCTGAAAAATACGTCTCTAAATCTCCAAGAATGGCGCCAAAAGCTGCGCTCATAAGGAAAATTCCAATAGTCCAAGCAATAATAGTACTTCTCTCTAATTTCCAGGTTAAGCCAAGAGACGTTTTTAAATACGCTGGAGCCTGTTCTCTACCACGCCGTGTAGGTAGTATGCCTACGTAAATGTCCCTTTTTACGTTTAAATACAAGGTCAAAATCGCGAAAAACACTGCACCTAATAGTAATACCAATATAGGCAACCATTCATTGTCAACAAATACACTTGTACGAACAGTCCACCCAAGTGGGGAAATAAGGGCAAGTCCTTCATAGCTCACATCGCCTATTGCTCGCAAGATATAAAATACAATTAGTGCTCCAAAAGATAGGCTAGATGTTCCTCTAGAAGTATCTGAAAGTTGGGCAAAGAAAGACGTCAGTCCTGCAAAGCATAAGCCTGTTGCCCCTAAAATAGATCCATATAAAAAAGAAGATTCCCATGTAATTCCCTCAAGATTAACTAGACCTAAGCTAATACCCGTAAGTATACTTAGGAGCAGATTAACCATTGTAATAACAATTCCAGAAGCTGTAAGATAAGATAGTCTACCTGTAGGCAAAGCGCGAATCATTTCAAGCCTACCTTCTTCTTCATCCTTACGAGTACTTGAACTGACAAAGAGGATATTCATAATAATCACTGCGATAGCTGTGAAAAGGAGCATCTCAGAGGAAAGAGCAGCGCCAAGATTGTACTTTTCAACAGGGTATCCTGGCCCTAACATAGCTTTCATAGCTGGATTATCCATAGTGAGAGCAAAGCCGTAAAGCTCTTCTTTTGTTTTGTATACATTCCCATAAGCAATGGCTACGCCAACAGTGGTAGCTACTATGGAGATAATCCATATAGTTATTTTTAAAGCGTTTTGGCGAAGTAAAAGCTTAGTGAGCTTTCCAGTTCCAGTCATTGCTACTCATCCCCTTTACTAGAAGTATGACCCGCATAGTGGCGTATAAACAAATCTTCTAAAGTAGGGGGAGCGCATTCTAATTTAAGGATTTTAAAAGTACTTAAATGAGAAATGATCTTTCCGATTTCTTCGGAATCAGCTTGAAATTCTAGTGTGTTATCATTTTGCACTATATCATGAATCCCCTTTATCCTCTCCATTCCATCTATTGCTTCTCTAGTAGAGACCATCACCTTTGTTCTCGTCAAATGGCGCATTTCATCTAAAGAACCTCTTTCGATAATTTGTCCTTCTCGAATAATAGCAACTCGATCGCACAACTTTTCTACTTCTGAAAGAATGTGGCTAGATAATAGGATGCTCTTTCCTTGTTGTTTTACTTTTAAAACGCACGCCTGAAAGTTTCGTTCCATAAGAGGGTCTAAGCCTGAAGTAGGTTCATCTAATATGTAGAGATCTGATTCCGAAGC
>CAZVEI010000128.1:0-5577 GCA_964626295.1 uncultured Alkalibaculum sp. | reverse complement strand
TTAAATATTCCAGAGGAAGAATTATATAAGATGATAGAGTTTATGTACGGAAGACCTCTTAGCTACAAAGAGCTACAGATTATCGCCAGTTGGATGAATGATTTGCTCTTTAACCCAGAAATGATCACTTTACTAGTAGAATATTGTTTTAATTTGAATAAAAAGGACATTAATTATATTAACAAGGTCGCTTTAAATTGGTATGATAAAAAAATTACTACTTATGACGAAGCTATGGAAAGTATTAACTCCTTTAAAGAGAAACGAGATACTTACTATGCAATTATGAATTACCTTGGCTTCAAGCGTTCTCCAACGAAAGCAGAAATTGACATTATGGATAAATGGGTGGCCAAATACAATATGAGCATGGAACTCATTATTGAAGCCTGTAAAAAAACCCTTGCTATAGACAAGCCCAATTTTAAATATATAGATACCATCCTAACAGGATGGCATAAGAAAAATTATACAAAGCCAGAAGATATTGAAAAAGAAGAAGCGCCTAAAAAACAAAGATCAGAAGCCAAACCCCCCCAAAGCAATCAAAGTGGCTATGACTACGATCTGCTTGAAAAAAAACTAGAAGAAAAAATGTGGAGCGAAGATGAATGAGGGACGATATATACAATGAAACCATTATCGAATTTGAAAAGAAGAGAACCTTAAAGGAAATCGAACAGAATAAGCGAAAACAGGAAATGTACAAGTCCTATCCTCGATTAGAGGAAATCGCCAACCAACTAAACTACATGGGCATTGAACTTGCAAAGTCTATCTCTACTGGTATAAACAATATAGATGGAATAAAAACTTTTGAGAAAATGACAGAAGAGCTTGTGAAAGAAAGAAAAGTCATCTTAACAAAGGCAGAATACCCTGAAGATTACTTAGAAATAGAATACGACTGTCCAATTTGCCATGATACGGGGATAATGGATCAGAATGCCTGCCCCTGTTTTATAAAATCCTTAATTCGCAAGTACTATCAACAATCTAATTTAGACAAGGTATTGTCTACAGAAAATTTTGATACCTTTCGCTTAGACTGCTATGATGAGAACAATGGCAAATTTGGCGTATCTCCTAGGCTAAATATTCAAAACGTCTACTTAAAAGCCGTAAACTTTGTAGAAAAATTTGATACGGACTACGAAAACTTGTACCTTTATGGAAACTCCGGTTTAGGAAAAACTTTTATATCTCATTGCATTGCAAAGGAACTTTTAGATAAGGGCACGTCTGTAATCTATCAGACTGCTACGGACTTAATTGATTCCATACGAAGAAATAAATTCAATCAAAATATTCAAGTTAATACCCTAAGTTATCTATACCAATGCGACCTTTTAATTATTGATGACCTGGGTACAGAGAGCTTAACAGAATTTGCCAACAACGAGCTATTTAATTTATTAAATAGAAGGCTAATGGATCAAAAGAGCAATGTGATTTCAACAAATCTTTCTCTTAAAGAACTTCAAAAGAGGTATAGCACCCGACTTACCTCTAGAATTATAGGAAACTTTTCCTTTCTAAAGTTTATAGGAGACGATATTAGGTTAAAAAAAGCCAAGCTTTTATAGGAGCTTGGCTTTTTTTTAGTCACTAGCAAAATAAAGTCGCTAGTGACTGACGGGAAAGAAACGACCCTGAGCCTGCTCTGCTGCAATAAAAAACACCCCGAAGGGTGTTTTTTATTGCAGCACTTGTACTTGAAGGCTTCTTCTACCGAATCTTACGCATTCTTCTCGAGTGTTAAAGTAGATATCTATTTTATTTCCCGTAACAGCACCACCTCGGTCTTCTACGACATAAGTGTTTCCTAGCGCTGGGATATACATTTTTGTACCAAAGGAATAGTTACTAGATGCAGCTATGGTTCTGTTGGCTCTTGGCGTTGTTCCTGATGCGGTTCTATTACCCACATAATAAGCTGTAGCTTCAACAGTTATAGTCTTTGCAGAACTTTCGCTTCCTCTAGAGGCTACCACATTGTTATTTGAACTAGCGACCTTTTTCTTTTCAGGTACCTTTGTGCCAATTTCTTTGATTTCATGAACCGGGTCTTCTGTCGCCTCTGAGATTACTTCTCTACTTACTTCCACACCATCTTCTAACACGACTTTTTCTTCTATTGTCTTTAGACCAGTACTTCCTCTTTGAACTAAATTGGTTTTACCTTGTAACAATTTGCTATTCTTTTTTTGAATCTTATTGTAATCTAATACCGTTTCTTTGACTTCAATCATTTCTTCTACGCGAACAATTTGTATGCTGTTGTTTTCTTTGTTTACAGTAGCTGATATGGTAGGTTCTACTTTATCATCCTCATCCACTTGTAGCTTTAATTGTTCTAAAATAGCCTCTACTTTATTTTCAGTAGTCTTGATTATGTATTCTTTTCCGTCAGCTACAACTGTAATTGGTATGGCGCGTACAATCGCGATAGTGTCTCCATCCTTAAGCTCTGTCTGTAGGGTCGGCTCTACCTTATCTTCTTTTGCTACGCTAATATTTTGAGTCTTTAATACTTCTGCTACTGTTTGAGTACCCCTAAAAGATGCCGATACTTCCTTCTGATCTATCTTCACGGTGATGTCATTTTTGTGTAATAATATAAATAGCGTCATTGTCAGTAAAAAGAATATTATGCCTACGATGAGTTTCTTCTCATGGACTAAGTTCTTGATCTTACTTAGACTCATTTCTCTTACCTCCTTTTTTTCAGGGGTCATGCCTCTCTTATTTATAAAAGTACATATAACCACTGATTTATTAAATTTCATCCAAATGAGTAAATACACGAATGAAACCTAATTTATTATTTGTGGTCATAATACACTATATTTGCGTACTTGTCAAATTTTTCAGTGACAATCGTTACATCTTTTATACATATTCAGATCATGTACACAAATTGTAACATCTATGCTTTAAAATTTATGTCTAATTGAGAGGAAATTATTGTCGAGAGATGGTCTAAATGGGACTCTTTACTATAGATGTAAAATTAAAGGTGTAAAGTTTAAATTGTAAAGATATATACCCGGCACTTAGACCAGGTATATATGATTTTTTTACTTAATTACAAATCTATTTATATCTTTATTTTAGGAAATAAGGCTAAAGTATTTTCTTTTACTTGTAAAAGAAGTTCTTCAAAGTCCATTTTTCGGATCTTACAAATTTCCTCAGCTACATATTTTACATAAGCTGGATTGTTGATTCTCCCTCTATAAGGGGTAGGGGTTAGATACGGACTATCCGTCTCTATTAATATTCGGTCTAGTGGTACTTTCTCTGCTACCTCTGGAAGCTTTTGAGCATTTTTAAAGGTAATAGGGCCTGATATGGATAAATAAAATCCTAAATCTAAGTACCTCTTAGCCATTTCCCAGCTTCCACTGTAACTGTGAAGTACTCCCCTTAATCCTTCTTTGTTTTTTTCTAGTATATCAAAAGTATCCTGATGAGCCTCTCTACTGTGAATGACTATAGGGAGCTTTTGTCTTTTAGCTATATGAATTTGCTTTTGAAAGATTTCCCGCTGAATTTCTCTAGGTGAAAAATCGTAATGATAATCTAGCCCAATTTCTCCAATTGCTACCACCTTAGGGTGAGTGCTGAGTTTTTCGATTTGCTTTAAATCACTTTCACTAGCACGCCTCGCTTCATGAGGATGATACCCTACTGCTGCATATATAAAATCCCAATCTTCCGCCAATTGAATCCCCTTTAAAGAGGTATCTAAATCCTCAGCAGGATTTATTAAAATCTCCATTTTACTCTCTTGTAACCCTGCAATAATCTCAGAGCGGTTATTGTCATACTTTTTATCTGTCAAATGAGCATGTGTATCAACTAACATGGTTGCCTGCTTCCATATTGCCATCTATTGTGACTACGTTTAATTCCTTTTTATTTGCTGCAGCTAGGACCATACCTTGGGATTCTACTCCTCTAAGTTTTACTGGCTTTAAGTTGCACACTACTACTACCTTCTTACCTACTAATTGGTCTGGGCTATAGTATTTTGCAATGCCGGACACGATTTGTCTCGTCTCTTCCCCTATTTTAATCTGTAAGACCAAGAGTTTATCTGCATCAGGATGGGCTTTAGCTTCTGTTATTTCGCCTACCTTTAACTGTACTTTTTCAAAGTCATCTATGGTGATTTCTTCTACTTCTTTATTTTTTTCTTTGCCCTTATTCTTTTCTTTCTTCTTGTCAGGTTGCTTTTCTTCTTTTTTCTCTTTTATATCGATTCTTGGGAAGAGTTGTTGACCTTTTTTGACTTTTACCCCTTCTGGATAAAGGCCAAATTCACTTAAATTATCCCATATAGCAAGGTTTTTATCGACACTTATTTGCTCTAGGAGTTTCTCTGATGTATGAGGCATAAATGGAATGATCATGATTCCAATCATTCTAAGGACTTCACTTAAATTGTAAAGGACTTGTGCAAGTCTTGGCGCCTTTTCCGGATCTTTTCCTAAAATCCAAGGTGTAGTCTCATCGATGTATTTATTTGCTCTAGAAATAAGCCTCCATATACTGATTAGCGCATTGCTAAACTCTAATTTATCCATGTACTTTTCAACTTCTTTTGAAGTTATTAAGGCCAATTCAGAGATCTCTTTATCTAAAGCGTCTCCTTCTCTTATAGAAGGTATTACCCCATCAAAGTACTTTTCCGTCATGCTTACAGTGCGACTTAATAAATTGCCTAAATCATTGGCTAAATCTGAATTGGTACGATTGATTAAAGAATCCTCATTGTAGCTTCCATCAGATCCAAAAGGCATTTCCCGAAGGACATAATACCTAAGAGCATCTACACCATATTTTTCAACTAATTGAACAGGGTCAATAACATTGCCCTTAGATTTAGACATCTTACCACCTTTTAATAGAATCCAACCATGTCCAAATACTTGTTTTGGCAGTGTCAAATCAAGAGCCATAAGCATAATAGGCCAGTAAATGGTATGAAATCTCAAGATATCTTTACCTATAAGCTGAACATCAGCAGGCCAAAATTGCTCCATTAATTGAGGTCTTGAATTTAAATATCCTAAAGCCGTTATATAATTTGATAAAGCATCGATCCACACATATACTACATGACCTGGAGCAAATTCCACAGGTATTCCCCAATCAAATGTAGTACGAGAAACGCATAAGTCCTGTAGACCTGGTCGTAAAAAATTGTTGAGCATTTCATTTTTTCGAGATTCTGGTTGAATAAATTTAGGATGGCTTTCGATATATTCAATAAGGCGATCAGCGTATTTTGACATTTTAAAGAAATAAGCTTCTTCTCTTTCTTGACTAACCTCTCTACCACAATCAGGGCATTTGCCATCTTCTAATTGAGATTCTGTCCAGAAGGACTCGCAAGGTGTACAATACCATCCTTCGTAATAAGACTTATAAATATCACCTTGATCGTATAATCTTTTAAATATTTTCTGCACAGATTCTATATGATAAGGGTCAGTCGTTCGGATAAAGTGATCATAGTCAATATTCATGGTTTCCCATAACTTTTTAATGTCAGCAACAATAGGATCT
>CAZVEI010000127.1:3412-5639 GCA_964626295.1 uncultured Alkalibaculum sp. | reverse complement strand
AGATGTTTGTAGGTATGGGTGCAGCAAGAGTTCGTGACCTCTTTAAACAAGCACAAGAAAAAGCTCCTTGTATCGTCTTTATTGATGAGATTGATGCTATTGGTAAAAAACGAGATAGTTCTGGTATGACAGGTAACGACGAAAGAGAACAGACCTTAAATCAATTGCTAACAGAAATGGACGGCTTTGACGGCAAAGAAGGGGTTGTAATTTTAGCAGCTACAAACAGACCTGACTCTTTAGACAAAGCTTTACTTCGTCCTGGTCGATTTGATAGGCGAATTCCAGTTGAACTTCCTGATTTAAGAGGTCGGGAAGAGATTTTAAAGGTACACGTAAAAAAAATCAAAGTAGACATTAATATTGACTATAACGTTGTTGCTAGGGCTACAGCAGGCGCTTCTGGTGCTGATTTAGCCAATATTGCAAATGAAGCTGCTTTAAGAGCTGTTCGCATGGATCGAAAAGAAGTCAATCAATCGGATTTTGAAGAATCTGTAGAAACTATATTAGTTGGCTATCAGCGAAAAGGTGCAGTAATTTCTACAAAAGAAAAACTGATTATTGCTTATCATGAAATTGGTCACGCATTAGTAGCCGCAAAACAAACAGACTCTGCACCGGTACAAAAGATTACTATTGTTCCTAGGACTTCAGGTGCCTTAGGTTACACTATGCAAGTAGACGAAGGTGAAAAGGTCCTTTTATCAAAAGAAGAAGCTTTTAACAAAATCGTCACCTTTACTGGTGGAAGATCTGCAGAAGAGGTGGTCTTTAATTCCATCACTACGGGAGCCTCTAACGATATTGAACAGGCCACAAAATTAGCAAGAGCTATGGTCACTCGCTACGGTATGAGCGAAGACTTTGATATGATGGCACTAGAAACCGTAAATAACCCATATCTTAGTGGTGATTCTTCTCTAACCTGCTCTACGAATATGGCCGGTAAAGTAGATGAACAAGTACTAAACATCATAAAATCCGCTCACGAAAAAGCAAAAGAAATACTTAATGAAAATATAGATAAGCTTCATGAACTAGCAAAGTACTTACTAGAAAAAGAGACTATAACTGGTGATGAGTTTATGAGAATACTAAATGAAAAAGTTGACGCTTAAGCGTCAACTTTTTTATATATCTTTCTTAACCCATCTATATCCATACCTGGAAATATCCCACTATTCGTCCCTAGTATAAACCCTTTAAAATCTGTAGCATCGTTAATTTCACTTACTATAGACTTTATAGAATTTTCATCCTCTGAATCCTTAATGTGATTTACATCTAAATGCCCCCACAGACAGATTTTTTCACTGTAGTTTTCTAAGTCTTTTAAATTCATTTTACAGTTTCGGTCAATACAATGTATTCCTTTAAATCCCGCCTCTACTATATCATCCATAATCTTTAAATAGTTTCCGTCCGAATGAAAAAAAGGAGTCATTTGCCTGTCTTCAATCACTTTAACCTGGCGCTCTAATGTAGGCAGAAAAAGCTCTCTGAATTTATTTGGACGTATTATTAATCCATCCTGAAAGGCAATATCATCTGCTACAATAATTCCATCAATGCCTTGATGCGATAGCATATTAATAGTCTCCTTATTAACCTTTTCTACCTCTAAAATAAATTCATCTAGCTCTTCATCCTCACCCATAACCATGGATAAGTACTGTTGAAATCCAAACATCCGTAAACCTAGTTCAAAAGCTCCATCTAGTATAACAAAAGAAAACAAATCTGTACCCACCCACTTATTTATATCTAAAGAGCTGCAATCAATAGATAGATTTTTACTACCCTTAGGGTATTGTGGTGAAAGGACGATCATATCTAATCCTAAACCTTTTGCAAATTCATATCTTTCGTCAAAACCAACAGATTGAGTATGTAATACTTCTTTTATGACTTTATCATCGAGAACCAATTCTCCCTTTGGCACTCTTGTACCTCTCTCATGTCTCAAAGCCCCTTGTACTAATTCACGAGAACTTACCATATATATCACTCCAGTCTACTTATAAGATTATTATAACACAAATAAACCGTAGTTAAAAAAGCGCCTGCGGCGCTTTAGTCCTCTATTACATCTACATATGCGGTTCTTAAGATTTCTTCATTGGCGCAGGCTTGTTTGTAAAACCAATCTCTTACCGTTTTCGCTATTTCATGATCTGTGCCATTCATTATTTCGGGGTATGCAGCAATCAATTTATGCGTTCCC
>CAZVEI010000127.1:0-3402 GCA_964626295.1 uncultured Alkalibaculum sp. | reverse complement strand
TTCTTTGAGCCCAACCTTTTTACCTTGAAATTCTCCCATTAATTTTCCTCCTTTGAGTTTTACTTTTACTTTAATCTATCGTAGTTATTTATATCCAATTTCACAAAAATTATATAATTTTCTGATTCGTTGGAAAAAACGGAATACAGAACTTGTATAGCTGGGATTTTAGTATGTTGGAAAAGCAAGCTATATAGTAAAGTATCCTAATTTCAAAATTCCAAAGAAAAGAGCCACCTAAAGGTGGCAAAACTTCAGCTTTCAGCATCCCGCCTTCCGCTAATTCCTAGTCTTTTCGCTCCTCTTCTCTTGAAATAGCACTTTCCCCCCCAATGATGCTTCCTTTAATATAACTTCTTTCATACCTTTTTCTTTGACCTTCATCTTCTCTAAGATCATACCAAGAAGGTCTTTGATAGATTCTAAGACCAAATTCGGGTATTACTGCTAGTATGTGATCAAAAATATCGGATTGTACTCCTTCGTATTGATCCCATACAATTTCTCTTGTAAATGCATAAATTTCTATAGGCAACCCAAATTCACCCGGAGATAATTGCCTTACGATTTGAGTCATTCCCTTGTGAATTTTAGGATGGTTCTTTAAATACTGGTGGATGTATATTCGAAGTACCCCAATATTGGTTAAATGTCTTCCATTTATCACGTCGTCGTAGTCGACATTATGAGCTTCATTATAACTTCTAATTTCCTCTTCTTTCGCCTCGATGTACTCTGCCAAGTAATGAATCCTTTTATATTTTTCTAACATCTCGTTGGTGCAAAACTTTATGCTCGATATGTCTATATAAATAGATCTCTTTATCCTTCTTCCACCAACTTGCGTCATACCTCGCCAATTTTTAAAGGAATTGGAGATAAAAGCATAGGTTGGGACAGTGTTCACTGTTCGGTCAAAATTTTCAATCTTTACTATGTTCAAAGAGATTTCAAGGACCTCACCATCTACATTGAAACTAGGCATCTCCACCCAATCTCCTATTCGCATCATATCATTTGCAGACAGTTGAATACTGGCTACTAATCCTAGTATAGAATCTTGAAAGACTAACATCAATACTGCTGAAAATGCACCAATACCGCTTAAAAGAAGTAATGGATCTTTTCCCATGAGAGAAGCTACAATTTGTAAACCAGCTATAATATATACGATGATTTTTATTACCTGTAGAAAGCCCTTTATAGGTCTGTATTTAGAGTATTCAAAAGTATTGTAAATATCATCTACAACATTGAGCAAAGAGCTGATTGCAGATACTACTACTACAATAAAATAAATTGTAGCAATATTTTGCAGTATAGTCGTTAAATACCCCGGAAATAAAGGAGCAAATGCGTAAATAATAACCACTGGTATAATGTGAGACAATCTCTCATAGACTTTTCGCTGTAAAAATGCTTCGTTCCATTTTAATTTATTTAAACCCTTAAACTTAGTAAAAGAAAAGAGCACGAGTTTATTTGTCAATTTCAGTCCTACAATACAAAATAAGCTCATAAATAATAATAGTAAAATGATGGACATGTTTAAAACAAACCCTTCTGAAATTTCTAAATGGTCAAAAAAGCTCCCTATGTAATCAATCATACTTAACCTCCTAGTCGTATTTTGATAGTAGATAGTTTATAACACTTTTATTAAAAAATCTAGCAAGTCTCTCACATCTCTAATAGTTCATTTTATTATCACCTCTTTTTTGTATTCTCTTAATGAATTATGGAAATCCTATTAAAAACAATTTGACAGCATTATCTATTAAGAGGTAAAATTTATAAGTTAAACAAATATAAATATTATATGTATAAGGAAGATGAAAATGTGTGAAAAGAAATTTAGTTTTCAAGAGGAGGTTTGCAGAAGGAGAACTTTTGCTATTATTTCTCACCCTGATGCGGGGAAAACTACTCTTACAGAAAAACTATTACTATATGGTGGTGCAATTCGATTAGCAGGCTCTGTTAAATCTAGAAGATCTCAAAATCATGCTGTTTCTGACTGGATGGAGATTGAAAAACAAAGAGGGATTTCTGTTACCTCCTCTGTATTGCAATTTGAATACGATGATTATTGTATTAATATCCTAGATACTCCTGGCCATCAAGATTTTAGTGAAGATACGTATCGAACTCTTATGGCAGCCGATTCTGCAGTTATGGTTATAGACTCTGCCAAAGGTATTGAAAGCCAAACAAAAAAATTATTCCATGTCTGCAAAATGAGAGGCATTCCTATCTTTACATTTATAAACAAATTAGATCGAGACGGAAAAGATCCCTTTGAATTGATAGAAGAACTTGAAAAAATCCTTGGCATTCGCTCTTATCCAATGAACTGGCCTATAGGAAGTGGAAGAAACTTCAAAGGGGTATACGATAGACAAAAAGAGCAGGTTGAAGTTTTTGGTGGAGGAAATCATGGACAATCCCTAGCACAAGCTGTAAAGGGAAATGTAGAAGATGATAGCTTTAAAGAACTTTTAGGTGATGAATTACATGAAAAACTCATTGAAGACATTGAATTATTAGACGTTGCAGGTTTTGAATTTGACTTAGAAGAGGTATCTCAGGGAAATCTTACTCCAGTGTACTTTGGAAGTGCCTTAACGAACTTTGGTGTAGAACCCTTCTTAGAAGGCTTTTTAAACTTTACATCTCCTCCTAGTTCAAGAAACAGCAATCAAGGTCATATTGACCCAGAGTCTGATAATTTTACTGGTTTTATCTTTAAAATTCAGGCTAATATGAACCCTACTCATAGAGATCGTATTGCATTTTTAAGGATTTGTTCTGGTAAATTTGAAAAAGGCATGCAGGTAAACCACGTCCAAGAGAACAAAAAGGTGAGGCTTGCTCAACCACAGCAATTTTTAGCACAAGACCGGGTCATAGTAGAAACTGCTTACCCTGGAGATATTATAGGTATTCACGATCCTGGGATTTTTAGAATTGGCGATACTATATGTGAAGACAATTCTAAAATCCAATACGAAGACATACCACTGTTTGCTCCGGAACACTTTAGCAAAGTCTACACAAAAAACGCCCTAAAGAGAAAACAATTCGTAAAAGGCATTAGCCAATTAGCAGAAGAAGGATCTATTCAAGTATACAAGAGACCTAATATTGGTGTAGAAGAACTCATTGTAGGTGTTGTAGGGATCCTACAGTTTGATGTATTAGAATATCGACTGAAAAACGAATACGGTGTAGATCTTATTATGGAAAGAACGCCTTACCGCCATATTCGCTGGATTAAAGCAGATGAATTTGATCCAGACAACTTCAATTTAACCATGGACACCATGATTGTAGAAGACGTAGACGAAAACCCAGTACTCCTCTTCGCCAACGAATGGTCCATTGAAACGGTAAAAGAAAGAA
>CAZVEI010000126.1:0-5645 GCA_964626295.1 uncultured Alkalibaculum sp. | reverse complement strand
GAGTGGAATATTTTAAACTATAAAAGAATAGGTGAATATAGATGCCAAAAGTAGGAATTGTAATGGGTAGCGACTCAGACTACCACGTTGTAAAAGAGACCATAGATATACTGAAAAAATTTCAGGTAGAAGTAGATGCTAAAGTAATATCAGCTCATAGAACTCCTGAAATAGCCTTTGAATTTGCCAAAAATGCAGAATGCAATGGTATAGAACTTCTTATTGGTGCAGCAGGAAAAGCAGCTCATCTGCCAGGAGTCCTTGCTGGAATCACACCACTTCCTGTCATAGGATTACCTATAAAATCATCAACTATGGATGGCTTAGATTCTCTTTTATCCATAGTACAAATGCCACCAGGTGTGCCAGTGGCCACAGTAGCCATTAACGGCAGCCTAAACGCAGGACTGTTAGCTGTTCAAATCTTATCCGTAAAATATCCAGAACTAAGAGCATCCTATAAAGAATATAAAAAAGAATTAACGGATCAAGTTGTAGAGAAGAACGAGAATTTGCAGAAGATGTTGTAAGAACGGTTGGACGGTTGAACGGGAAAAACCTAAAAGCTGAAGGGTGAATGCGTAACTTGTGTAGCTAGAATGTTGGATAATTAGACCCTAGTTAACTGCCCCAGTCATTCTTGAGCGAAGCGAAGAATCTTAAGACCCACAGAGCCCAGCCCAAGCAATGCCTTTGCTTACTACCTTACGACCTTGACCCAATAGAAACGACCCTAAGCAACGCTAAAAAAGGAGATTTGCGTATGAATCGATTAGAGATGCTATACGAAGGAAAAGCGAAAAGAGTGTACAAAACAGATGATGCGGACAAATATATTGTAGAGTACAAAGACGATGCCACGGCTTTTAATGGTTTGAAAAAGGGTTCTGTTCACCATAAGGGTATTGTAAACAACAAGATAAGCGCTATTATTTTTAAAGTATTAGAGGAAAAGGGCATTCCTACTCATTTTGAGGAGTATTTGTCTGAGAGGGAACAATTGGTTAAATCCGTTGAGATTGTGCCTTTAGAAGTTATTGTGCGAAATACAGCAACAGGCTCCATTTCAAAGAGATTAGGCATTGAGGACAGTATGGAATTTCATGAGCCTGTTGTAGAATTATGCTACAAAAACGATGAGTATGGAGACCCTTTTATCAATGACTCACATGTAAAAGCTATGAACCTTGCAACAGAAGAAGAAATCCTAAAAATAAAAGAGTACGCTCTAGAAATTAATAATATTTTAATTGAATTCTTTAAATTAAAGGGCATTAAACTAGTAGATTTTAAATTGGAATTTGGACGATATAAAGGGCAAATCATTTTAGGCGATGAAATTTCTCCTGATACTTGCCGATTATGGGATATTGAAACAAATGAAAAACTAGACAAAGATCGATTTAGAAAAGATTTAGGAAATGTAGAAGAAGCGTATCAAGAAGTATTACAAAGACTAGATGTCTAATGGAGGTTCTAATGATTGACTTTTTAGATGATAAATTAAAAGAAGAATGTGGAGTTGTCGGTGTCTATTGCGCTGATGAAGAAAAAGATGTGGCTCGATTGCTTTATTATGGTCTTTATGCTTTACAACATAGAGGTCAAGAAAGTGCTGGGATTGCCACAAATCAAGATGGAAAAATCAGCAAATTTAAGGAAAATGGGATTGTATCTGAAATCTTTAAGGGCAATGAATTTTTAGAAAACTTAAAAGGCAATATTGGAATAGGTCATGTAAGATATGCTACAAGTGGCGATGGAGACATTCGAAATGCGCAGCCTCTGTTTGTAAATTATAAGACAAATCAAATTGCTTTAGCCCATAATGGAAATCTAGTCAATTTTAAAGCCCTAAGAGAAATGTTAGAAGATAGTGGAGTTGTTTTCCAAACAGATATTGATACAGAGGTTATTGTAAACTTACTAGCGAGAAGTTTGAAAGACGGTATGGTCAATGCCATAAGAAGAGTAGTAGAGATCATCAAAGGAGCTTATGCTTTAGTCATCACAACGGAAGATAAATTGATTGGCATTCGCGATCCACATGGTTTAAGACCTTTGTGCATAGGCAAGACAAACGATACTTATGCAATCGCCTCAGAAAGCTGTGCACTAGATGCCATAGGTGCAGAACTGGTTCGAGATATAGAACCAGGTGAAATTGTAGTTATAGATAAGGATGGCGTTCATTCCTTCCAACAAAATAATTGGGTCAAAAGAAAATCTTGTATTTTTGAACTCATTTACTTTGCAAGGCCTGACTCCATTATAGATGACAAGAGCGTATACGCCGCAAGGCACAACGCAGGAATGATTTTGGCAAAGGAACACGGTATTGAAGCAGACGTAGTAATTGGAGTGCCTGATTCAGGAATACCTGCTGCTATTGGTTATGCTCAAGAATCTGGAATTCCTTACGGTATAGGTCTTATTAAAAACAAATACGTTGGAAGAACCTTTATCCAACCTACACAAGAGTTGAGAGAGGAAGGCGTAAGAATTAAGCTTAACGCCATTAAGGAAAACGTTGATGGTAAGCGAGTTGTTATCATTGATGATTCCATCGTAAGAGGTACTACTTCAAAGAGATTAGTAAAGTTACTACGGGCATCTGGTGCAAAAGAAGTGCATTTTAGAGTCAGTAGTCCTCCTGTTTCTCACACTTGCCACTTTGGTATAGATACTCCTTATAGACAAGATTTAATAGGAGCAAAACACGGTGTAGAAGAAATCCGAGAGATGATTGGTGCAGATACATTAGGATTTATTTCTGTAGAAGGATTAGTTCAGTCCGTTGGTGGAGAAGACAGCTATTGCAAGGCTTGTTTTGATGCAGATTACCCAATGGAAGTTCCAATACAAAAAGAGTAGGATTTCATTAATACTCATTTGATTTTTTATGTAGACGTATGATAGAAAGCAGACAATTCAAGGCGGTAAGGTGGTAAGGTGGTAAAACGCACCCTGAGCGAGATGATATCATCTTCACTTTTTACCTCCTAATATTGAGTAATGAAGTGCTAAAGGCTGGCAAGGGTGTTACTTCATTAAGAATAGGAGAAGGATATGAAAAAGATAACGTATAAAGACGCGGGAGTAAATATTGAAGCAGGATATGAATCTGTAGAGCGAATAAAAAAGCACGTAAAGAGGACTTTTAGTGAAAATGTAGTCTCTGATTTAGGAGGTTTTGGAGGTCTTTTTGCGCTACCTAGTGGATACAACAATCCAGTATTGGTTTCTGGGACGGATGGTGTAGGAACAAAGCTTGTTATATCTCAAAAAATGGATAAGCACGATACAATTGGTATTGATTGTGTAGCCATGTGTGTTAACGACATTGTATGCCAAGGGGCAAAACCATTATTCTTCCTAGATTATATTGCATGCGGAAAAAACGACCCTAAAAGAATTGAACAAATTGTCGCAGGAGTTGCAGATGGTTGTCTACAAAGTAAAGCATCTTTAATAGGTGGGGAAACAGCAGAAATGCCTGATATGTACGCAGAAGATGAATACGATATTGCTGGTTTTGCAGTAGGCATTGTAGATAGAGAAAAAATTATAACAGGCCAAAGCATTAAAGAAGGAGATGTAATAGTAGGAATTCCTTCAAGTGGTGTTCACAGCAATGGCTTTTCCTTAGTGCGCAAATTAATCATAGTGAGTTTTCAATCGATCAATACATCCAAGAATTCGGAGCAACTTTAGGCGAAACTTTATTAACCCCTACTAAAATCTATTATCATTCTACTTTCAACGCCATAACAGAGAACAATATTAAAGGGATTTCTCACATCACTGGTGGTGGTTTTTACGAAAATATTCCGAGAATTATGCCTCAAGGCTTAACTGCAAATATTTATAAAGGTCGAATTCCCAAATTGCCAGTGTTTGAAATGATGCAAAGATTAGGAAATTTAGAAGATGACGATATGTACAGCACCTTTAATATGGGAATTGGACTAGTTATGGTAGTATCTCCAGAAGAAGTGGACGCAGTAGTAAAGTCCATCAGAAAAGGAAAGGAAGAGCCTGTTGTTTTAGGAGAAATTTCTAAAGGCGATCAGGGGGTTGTTTTATGGCCTTAAAAAAGATTGCCGTCTTTGTGTCTGGTGGGGGGACTAATCTACAAACCTTAATTGATGATATTCACAAAAAATACGGCAATATCGAGCTTGTGATTTCTAGTAATCCAAAGGCTTATGGGCTCAAAAGAGCTGAAGACCACAATATAGAAGGTTGTTACCTAAATTCGAATGAGGATGATACGATATTAAAGAAATTAAACGATAAAGAAATTGAATTTATCGTTTTAGCAGGTTATCTAAAAAAGATATCCTCTAAAGTAGTAAATTCTTATAAGGGCAAAATCATCAATATTCATCCTTCTCTTATTCCTAGCTTTTGCGGAGCAAATTATTATGGGATAAAAGTTCATGAGAAGGCTATTAAATACGGTGTAAAAGTTAGTGGTGCAACGGTTCACTTCGTAGATGAAGGAATGGATACGGGACCTATTATTATGCAAGAAACAGTAGTTGTAGATCCAAAAGACAGCCCAGAAGATTTACAAAAAAGGGTATTAGAAGTAGAACACAAAATACTAAGTGAAAGCGTTAAAAAAATGTGCCAAGATAAATTGGTGCTAAACGGAAGAATTGTTACGGTAATAGAGTAAAGAAGGAGGCTACATAAGTGAGGGCATTAATAAGTGTATCGGACAAAGAAGGGATTTTATCTTTTGCAAAAGCATTAGAAGAGATGAACGTAGAAATTATCTCAACAGGTGGAACAGCTAAATTATTACTAGAGGAAGGCATTAAAGTGATTCCTATTAGTGATGTTACAGGGTTCCCAGAGTGTTTAGATGGTAGAGTAAAGACATTACACCCCAAAATTCACGGTGGCATACTTGCTAGAAGAGATCATCCGCATCATATAAAGCAGTTAGAGGAATTAGAGATTACTCCAATAGATTTGGTAGTAGTAAACTTGTATCCATTTAAGAAGACTATTGAAAAAGAAAACGTGGATTTAGAAGAGGCTATTGAAAATATTGATATAGGTGGCCCTACAATGCTTCGATCTTCTGCTAAAAATTACAGAGATGTTACAGTAATTACAGATCCTGAAGATTACACGAAGGTAACTGAGGAGCTAAAGACAAATGGAGAAGTATCTGTAGAGACAAAATATGTTTTAGCATTAAAGGTTTTCGAACACACAGCTCAGTACGATTCCATGATTGCAAATTACTTAAGAAAGAGAACAGGTTCTAAGCATTACCCTGCTACTCTTACCCTTTCCTTTGAAAAAGTTCAAGATTTAAGATACGGGGAAAATCCTCATCAATCTGCTGCTTTCTACAAGGATGTAGAGAAATGCGAAGGTACATTAATTAATGCAATCCAACTTCATGGAAAAGAGCTTTCTTATAATAATATTAGCGACACAAATGGAGCTTTAGAGATTTTAAAAGAATTTAATGGTGAACCTACTGTAGTAGCAGTAAAACACGCAAATCCATGTGGTATAGCTAGTGCAAGCAGCATTTTAGAAGCCTACCAAAAGGCTTACGAATGTGACCCTGTTTCTATCTATGGTGGAATCATTGCAGCGAACACAGAAATCGATGAAGA
>CAZVEI010000125.1:0-5697 GCA_964626295.1 uncultured Alkalibaculum sp. | reverse complement strand
TTACAAATATTTTAAAAGAAAGTGTCCAAAATATATTTGGGCACTTTTTTT
The DNA here is from genome assembly GCA_964626295.1 of uncultured Alkalibaculum sp. Classification (GTDB taxonomy): domain Bacteria; phylum Bacillota; class Clostridia; order Eubacteriales; family Alkalibacteraceae; genus Alkalibaculum. The sequence continues at coordinate 5,646 of CAZVEI010000125.1, read as the reverse complement.
ATGCTACCTACCAAGAAAACACAATTTCCAAAATATCATGTTATCAGAATCAAATCGATTACTGAGAATCAACAAAAAAACAGAAATCCATTCAATAAGTCACTTAATATCCAAAAATCACAATTAATTTAATCAGGATTGTCTAATTCGTTTTACATTGACCAGAGTATATTTTTGCAACTTGAGGTTCAAGAACTGGGAAATATGTTTAAAATATCATAGTTAATTACATAAATAATTGCGTCAATTACAAAATACTTTTCTATATTTGACATACCTAAGTTTTATTGTAATTATTTATCATTCTAAACTATTGGCCTATGAAACAATAAAAATAAACCAAACAACCCTAAATTTATTCTCATAAAAACACAATTTACTTTTAATCATTTCATTAACTACCAAAACCTATAAGTGTATGAATAAGAAAAACTTGTCCGGTGATATTTTATTAAGAAAAATATCCTTTAATCACTTCCTCTTGTTTTTAAGAACAACGACAATACTCCTCTTCTTATGCGTTTTTATTTCAGTTGAAGGTAAAGACAGCACTCCGAATGTCAATATTTCCATAAATAAAAATAATGAAGTAGTAGATAATGTCAAAGATGTTCAACAACAGCAAAAGCAAATATCGGGAACAATTTTAGATTCACAAGGAACGCCCATTATCGGTGCAAACGTTATTGAACTCGGCACTCCATCAAATGGAACTATAACAGACATTGATGGAAATTTCACATTGAGTGTTCAAAATAACGCCACTATTAAAATATCTTATATTGGCTATTTGGAACAGCAAATTGCAACAACAGACAAAATTACATTTAGAATAGTTTTAGTGGATGATACGAGATCACTCGATGAGCTAGTTGTGGTGGGATACGGCGTTCAGAAAAAAGTGAACTTAACGGGAGCAGTTAGTCAAATAACCTCAAAAGAACTTGACAACAGACCTGTTGCAAACATGTCCCAAATACTTCAAGGTTCAATTCCAAACTTAAACATCAACTTTTCATCAGGAGAACCTGGTGTAGGAGGAAATCTTAACATCAGAGGTACAACTTCAATAAATGGAGGAGGTCCTTTAGTTTTAATTGATGGTGTTCCTGGAGATTTAAACCGTATCAATCCTTATGATGTGGAGTCTGTTTCGGTTCTTAAAGATGCAGCAGCTTCGGCTATTTATGGTGCGAGAGGTGCATTCGGAGTTATTTTAGTCACAACTAAAAACGCTAAACAAGGAAAAATGTCAATATCTTACAATAACAATTTTGGATGGGCAACTCCTACTGTAAGCACTGATTTTCTTACTAACGGATATGAGAGTGTAAGACTGAATGATGAAGCCTTTATTAGATCTACTGGAAATTCTTACACCCGTTATTCCGAAGAAGACTACAATGAATTAGAAGCACGAAGATACGACAAAACAGAACACCCGGACCGACCATGGGTTGTAGTCAAAAATATCAAAGGGAAGGATATATATAATTATTATGGTAATTATGATTGGTGGGATGCTGTTTTCACCTCCTCACAAGCAAGTCAACAACATAATATCAATTTATCTGGAAGTACTGATAAGATTAATTATCTCTTATCTGGTTCTTATTACAAAAAAGAAGGAATTATGAAGATAAATCCAGATGCCTTTGACTCGTATACTTTACGAAGTAAAGTAAGTGCGCAAATTTTACCTTGGTTGAAAGTCAGTAATAACACTCAGTTTTATAATTCTAAATATAAATATCAAGGGAGAGATGGAGGAGGTAACTCCAACTTTGTATATGTAACCGTACATGCGCTTCCCGCATACGCACCAGTAAATCCTGATGGAACTCCAACTTACAACACACTTAAAAATAATTACTCAATAGGTGATGGTTTGTATGCTCTTCTTTTAGGTGGTACAGCAAGAGGACAGAAAGCCATTTATGAATTAATTACAACATCTTCATTGGAAGCAAAAGTAAATGAGAATCTCACATTTATCGGTGATTATTCGTATACTCTTTATTTGACTGATGATTGGTATCGAGCTACTGTCGCAAAGTATTCAATTGAACCCGGAAAAATGCAAGAAGTTCCAAACTATAATACTGACCAATTAAAACAAACACGTACATTGAAGCCTATGAATGTATTTAATTTGTATGGAAATTTCAATAAAGACTTTGGTAAACATGGTATTGGGGCTACAGCAGGTTTAAATTATGAATACACTGACTATAGTCGTTTATATGGATCGAGGAAAAATCTTTTAAGTGAAAGTTTAAATGATTTAAACTTAGGTACTGGAGATCAAGAAGCAAGTGGTGGAGCTTATGAATACACCTTATTTGGGGCATTTGCGAGAGTAAATTATGACTATGCGGGGAAGTATTTGTTGGAAATAAACGGACGATATGATGGCACCTCACGATTTGGAGAAGGGAAAAGATTTGGATTTTTCCCTTCAATTTCAGCAGGATATAGAATAAGTGAAGAAGACTTTTGGGAACCAATCAGAGACAACGTAAGTAATTTAAAGTTAAGAATTTCTTATGGAACATTAGGAAACCAATTACCTTCCAATACAACTTCCACAAACTTTTATCCTTATATTTCTTTAATGGCACCAAGTTTATCCGATTGGATTATAGATGGACAAAAAACACAGTATCTAAGCAATCCTCGTCCTATATCTCCTTTTATATCTTGGGAAAAATCGAACACTTCAAATATTGGTTTAGATGCCGGTTTTATTAATAATAAACTTAACATCTCGGCCGATGCATATATTCGAAGAACATTTGACATGCTTATACCTGGTGAAGTTTTACCAGCAGTGTTTGGAGCTGCAGTTCCTACTGAAAATGCCGGAGACTTGGAAACAAAGGGATTTGAAGTTTCAATTAGCTGGAATGATAACATCAACTTATTCAATAAACCGTTCAACTATAATATATCCTTAGGACTTTCAGATTATACATCTAAGATTACAAAGTATGATAACCCTACAAAGTTACTTTCAACTTATTATGAAGGACAAGTTTTGGGAGAAATTTGGGGGTATTCATTAGATGGTTTCTTTAAAACTGATGAAGAAGCTGCTGCATTTGATATAGATCAAAGTTTAGTAAATGCACAACGACTAAACTCTCCTGGGGTTTGGAGCAAACTGCAAGCAGGGGATATTAGATTTAAAGATTTGAATGGTGATAAAAAAATAACTCCAGGTAAAAACACATTGGACGACCCAGGCGACAGACGTATAATCGGAAATACTACTCCACGTTATAGATTCGGAATGAATTTAGGGGCTGATTGGAATGGCGTTGATTTTTCTACATTAATACAAGGAATTGGTAGAAGAGATTGGTATCCTGGTAATAATGCTGATAAATTTTGGGGACCCTACTCACGTCCCTACTATTCATTTATTCCACGAGAATTCGAAAAAGATGTTTGGACACCAGAAAACCAAAATACATACTTCCCATTATTAAGAGGATATACTGCGTTGAATGCAAACAATGAATTGCGAGAAGCTAACGATATGTATTTACAAAATGCAGGATACATTAGATTGAAAAACTTAGTAATTGGTTATAGCTTACCCCAACAATGGACACAAAAAATCAAGATCGAAAAACTAAGAGTTTACCTAAGTGGCGAGAATCTTGGATATTATACACCAATGCGTACTCGCTATATAGATCCTGAACAGCTTGATGGAGATGCAACTAACGGGAGAACTTACCCGATGTCGAGAACTATTTCTTTCGGATTTGATATCACAATATAATAAATAGAAAAATATGAAACACAATATAATAATCGTATTCATTTTAGGTGTTTTATTATCTTTCGCATCATGCGATTTGAATAATCTACCATTGGATTCAATATCTCCAAATACTTTTTTTAATACGGAGAATGATTTAAAGTTATATACAAACTCCTTTTATAATATGTTACCTAACGGGGAGGGTGTTTATAATGAACGTATAGACAATGTTATCTCGAATGACATGACAGATGAATTACGCGGCACAAGAATAGTTCCTACATCAGGAGGAGGTTGGTCATGGAATAATCTAAGAAATATAAATTATTTTTTAGAAAACTCCTCAAAATCTATTGACAAAAAAGCTGTTATGAAGTACAATGGCGTAGCGCGATTCTTTAGAGCATATTTTTATTTTGATAAAGTATCGCGATTTGGTGATGTGCCTTGGTATTCAACTTCGATAGAACCAAATGATGAAGCAATGCTAACAAAGCCTCGAGATTCAAGAGTTTTAGTCATGGATTCAATACTTGCAGATATTAATTATGCAATTGAGAACCTTGAAAGTACTTCAAAAATTAATCAAGTTACAAAATGGACTGCTCTTGCCTTGAAATCAAGAATTTGTCTTTATGAAGGTACATTTAGGAAATACCATCCAGAATTTAACCTTCCTGGATTTGAAAGATTTTTAGATGAAGCAATTGCTGCATCAGATGAATTAATGAAAAACGGTCCTTATAAGATTTATATGGAGCAACCAGAAACGGCCTATCAAAAACTGTTTTCGTCAATGGATGCAATTCCGACTGAAATAATATTAGCACGTAATTTTGACGATGCATTACAAGTTTATCATAATTTAAATTATTATACCATGACAGCCTCATATGGTCGTCCTGGTTTAGAAAAAAAACTAGTAAATAGCTACTTAATGAAAGATGGAACTCGTTTTACTGATGTTCCTGGTTACGAGACAATGGGATTTTATCAAGAAACCAGAAATCGAGATCCAAGATTATCTCAAACAATTAGAACTCCTGGGTATACACGTATCGGTGAGAATACTCCATTAGTTCAAGAGTTTGGTGCTACTGTTACAGGTTATCAACTCATCAAATTTGTAACTGAGCGCAAATGGGACACATATGGTAAATCTGCAAATGATATGCCTATTTTTAGATTTGCTGAAACTTTATTGAACTTTGCTGAAGCTAAAGCTGAAAAAGGAACTATTACTCAAGAAGACTTAGATAGGTCAATAAAATTAATTAGAGATCGAGTAGCAATGCCTAATATAAATTTGGCTTATGCCAATGCAAATCCCGATACTTATCAAGCGAAAATATATCCAAATGTTACAGGTCCAAACAAAGGTGTTATTTTAGAAATAAGAAGAGAGAGACGAATTGAGCTTGTGATGGAGAGTTTTCGTTGGGATGATATTATGAGATGGAAAGCAGGCAAAACATTAACTGATCAATTTAAAGGAATGTATTTCCCAGGAATTGGAAGTTTTGATTTAGACAATGATGGTAAAGCTGATGTCTATATATATGAAGGTACCAAGCCAGATATCAAGAATGTACAGCTATTAAAGCTTAACGGAGATATCACTCTTGAAAATGGAAGTAATGGTGGAAATATTTTGATCAATTCTCATATAAACAAGAAGTTTGATGAGAATAAAGATTACTTATATCCTATTCCTATAAGTGAAAGGTTACTCAACCCAAATTTAACACAGAATCCTGGTTGGGATGATGGTTTGTAATATAAAAAAAAGGATGAGGTTTTTAAAACCACATCCTTTTTTTATCAACTTATATCTTTCTTAATATTAATACTTTTATTTAGAATTTCTCTCTAAA
>CAZVEI010000124.1:0-5719 GCA_964626295.1 uncultured Alkalibaculum sp. | reverse complement strand
CATAGCGTCAGCAGCAACAGTAGTATAAGTATGCCCAATGTGAAGCTTGTCACTTGGGTAATAAATTGGCGTGGTAATATAAAAGTTTTTACTCATTTTTTTCTCCTTTATGTTGATTTGTTTTTATAGTTAATTTATTGATAATTTTATAGATAGCTAAAGTATCAAAAAAACTTTTGGTTAGTTCGCTGGCCGGTTGGGCGGGAAAAACCTTTGGGCTACCAATGGTAGCCTAATGAGAACTCGCCTTCGGCGAAAAAATGACCCAAACTCCTGTCCCAGTCATCCTTGAGCGCTGCGAAGGATCTTACATTACCTCGCCTTCGGCGAGTTTTGCCTTTGCTAACCATCTGCTTTTATAAAAAAAATCTCCCATCCTGCAAAGGACGAAAGATTTGCTTTCGTGGTACCACCTTATTTTACAAGTACACTTTCGCACTTGCCTTAGTTGTGAATTCACAGGATTTAACGCTGCCAGCGGTCCGGGCTTAAAGTTCTCAAAATATTCTCACCCAAACAGTTCAGGGGCCATCTTCTATTATTTGTCGATAATCAGCTTTCACCTAACCTGACTCTCTACCTATCGATTCCTAATATACTCTTCCCATCATTACCTTTATACAATATATCTCTATTCTATACCAAATCCTGTATTTCATTCAAGTAGATTGTCTTATTTCATTCATATCATTTTTAATATCCTTCTAAAAAAAATCCTATTCTTGCCTTAATGCCTCTAAGACGCTAATCTTTGCTGCTCGATTTGCTGGATACAACCCTGCTAAAATCCCTATGACAATGGAAAAGACAATGGCAAATAGGGCTAGACTTGGTGATATATACGCGATGTCTATCGCTTCTGTTGTCCCCGTTTGAGTGTTTATAACCATTTCTGCAATAAAATTTATGAGAGTTGTGACAAGATAGCTCATCATAAGGCCAGCTACCCCTCCCATAAGGCCAATAAAGGAAGCCTCATATAAAAATTGAGTTCTTACATCTTTAACTGAGGCACCAATGACCTTGTTTACGCCAATTTCTTTTGTTCTTTCGTATATGGACATAATCATGGTATTAGTAATGCCTATTGCTGCTACAAGTAAGGCTATACTTCCAATCCCACCTAAGAATATTTGCAAGTATTTGGATATGGAGCTAATAGATTCGAGTACGTCTTGTGTAGAGTAGGACATATAACCCATATCATTGATTTCTGTGCTAAGTTCTTTGACGATTTCCGTATTTTCTGCAATTACTCGGATGGAGGAATAACCCTGAGTTTCTATAATTTGACTGCTACCTGTCATCTTTATGAGAGCTTCTAAATCCATAATAGCTGAATAATCTTCTGTTCCACCAATGGATTTTAAAATTCCTACGATCTTTGATCTGTTTTCATTTTCCACTGTTTTCATTGTGCTTTGTTCTTCTTGAAGTTTAAGGCTCTCTTCTGTTTCTACGTCTTGAGCGGTTCCATCTACTATAGCTTCTTCTTGAGATTCTCCCATCACATTCATAGTAATAATTTTAGCGGGTTTTCGTATAATATTCTCATCACCAGTAGTCTTTTGAATTTCTTCTAATAATGTACTTCCTATTAAGATCTCATTGTTTCTAGGAAATCTCCCATCTTCTAACTCATACCCTATATTTTCTGCTTGATGCATATCTATTCCAACGAGTTGAACGCCAATTCGGTCCCGTCCTACACTTAGTTCCCCACTAGACATGTAAAAAGGCGTCACTGCCTTTACACCATCTAATTTTTCTAAGTCTGTTACGTCGTCTTTCTTTAATACCTTTATTTCACTAGAAGTCCCTGTCATATCGTAGGAAGGATAGACTTCGATATTGGTCATATTGCTCTCTTCAAATTCACCAGTAATACTCTTCTCAAGACCTGCACCTAAAGAGATCATAATGACAATTCCAGCAGTTCCAATCATAATTCCAACCATCGTGAGGATTGTTCGCAGCTTTCTCCTCCATAAACTGGTCCAAGCTAATTTTATGATATCTTTATCAAACATGCTCCTCACCTAAGATAAACCAAATATCCCTTTTATAAGTTTTATAAACCAATTGTCTTGAGAGTTTGAATCTTCTCCACTGTTTCCATCCTCATTAGAAAGTACATTATAGGTAATATCTTTTTCGATCTTTGTTAGTTCGTTTAGGCTATTGTGGTACTCTACCGTAACCTTAACCGTCTGCATTCCTGGTTCCTGTCCTATAATTGTAAAACCGTAGTTATCGTAATCTCCGCTATTAAAATTTCCTAAGTACTCCATTGGCGTATCCGTGTCTTTGCCATGAACAGATGCGCTAATCCCCTTTACCTCTGCAACGCCGTTGTTGACGATTTGTACTTCCGTCTCTAATGGCTCACCAATTGCCAGGTCTCCAAGATTTTCATTTGCTAGTACTTTTACACTATCCTTTTCTGTTACTAGAAGCCCAATGGTTTGTATCTCTTCATAAGGAGTGCCATTCGAGTCCATATAGGATATTTTCACCATAATATTGTAATTACCAGGAGTTACCTTCGGTGATACGAACATATTATACGTAATTTCTGCAGTTTTCCCTGCCTTTACCATATCGATATACTGAATATTGCTTTGATTTAAAGGTGAAAAATTGCCTAGATTTTCTTGCCCTTGTTCGTTATTTAGGGATACTACTACTTTTCTTCCATGGTATTCGCCGTAGTTCTTTAGCTTTAATGTGATTTTAAAGGCACTTCCAGGTGTAATGGCTTCTTGATCTACGTTATACGTAGTAATAGCCACATTAGGACTCTTAGGGGCTGCGCTAACTGCTCCGCAAGAAAGCAATAGTGTTAATATGAATAAGACTAGGGTTATTTTTTTCTTCATCTTAATTCCTCTCATCCTTACTTATTTTTCCGTCTTGAATCGAAATCTTTCTCTGGCATTGATTAGCTACATTATTATCATGGGTGACGATAATAAATGTAATTTGGTGAACTGCGTTCATCTCTTTAATGAGCTCTAGTATTTCTTCACCTGTCTTTGAATCTAGGTTTCCCGTGGGCTCATCGCACAGGATAATCTTGGGCTTATTGACGATAGCTCTAGCTACGCTCACCCTCTGCTGTTGTCCACCAGAAAGCTGCCCTGGCTTGTGATCTTTGCGGTCTTTTAGCCCCACCAAATCTAGTGCTTCACTTACCATTTTCTCTCGGTCTTTCTTTGGCACTCTAGCAAATATCAGGGGCATTGTAACATTTTCAAGGGCAGTTAATGTTGGATTTAAATTAAAAGACTGAAAGATAAAACCAATATGATCTCTTCTAAAAAAACACATTTGATCTTCCGAATAATGGGTCACATTGGTGTCATAAATAAAAACATCCCCTTCTGTAGGCTTCGTAAGCCCTCCTACTACATTAAGTAGGGTAGACTTACCAGAGCCAGAGGGACCTACAAGAGCCGTCAGTTCCTTCGCGTAGATGTTTAGATTGATATGAGATAGAGCCCGAACCACAGAATCGCCCATCTTAAAGTGTTGAGACACATCTTTTAGTTGGATAATTTCTTCCATTTCATCACCTGCTCTCTAGTATTGTAGAGAGGCAGCTGCGTTATTTAAGGAAAAGGTTCCTACTGCAAAAATGACTCCAATAACGAATAAGACGATGTGGATTGTAGCACTTTTTTTCTTAGACAGATTAAATAGCACAGCGGTTCCAGTAATAAGTAAAAATAATTGCCATAAAGTAAATAGATTAACTGAGTTTGTTATGGTGTTAAACAAACTCAACTCAAGATTTGTAGCAAAAAAGCTCTTTATGAAAGCCTGTATTTTAACAGGGTATGAAGCTAGTAGGACCATAACCATCATATAATTAAATTTGCCTTCTCCTTTAAATATTTTAGCAATAATTATGTAATAAATAAAAGACCCTATATAATAACTGATCAAACTCGTGATAATCGCTGTAAGTACAATAGTAATCGGTGACGTCATCATGCCGATCATATTGTTGACCATTTCCGCTTCTGCTCCAGATAAAGCACTGGTCGTTCCTTCTAAAACCTGCTTATTTACATTAGTACTAATCAATCCTGAAACTACCGTAATAATAGTAAGTACAATTAGGTGAAGCAAGTACTTTGGATTTTCCTTATACTTTTCAAAAAATACAGATGGTTTGACAATATACAGCTTGATTCTTTCAAAAATGCCTTGCTTTTCTTCCATGTTATCTTGCTTTTCTTCCATTGATATAGCACTCCCTTTTTATGTGTTTTTATTCTTTTTACATATCAATTGCAATTTCTATTGAAAACCTTATTTACCTCATCCTTTATAATTTCCAATTTACTTAATCTTTGTTTCTTCACTCACTTCCCATTTATTTCCTTAATAATTATAATATCTTATAGACAACAATTACGAAAGGTTTTTTGTGTAAAAAATAGCCTTTACATCTACTCTTATTATAATAATTGTTCATAAAATACGATATCAAGGTGACATTTAGTCCTTACAATATAAAATTTTATTCTCTTTTAAAAAAGTATATCCATAAGAATGATATACTTTTTACATGGTCATTATGTAAATAACATATAACAAATTACTATGGATGCAATCACACCGGACAAATCGGCGAGAAGTGATGCTTTTAGGGTATATTTGTGCTTTTTTACACCTATAGAACCTAAGTACAATGCAATGACGTAAAAGGTAGTCTCTGTAGAGCCCATCATAGTAGATGCCATCTTGCCTACTAGACTATCTGGGTGATTGTTAATGAGGATATCCGATAAAATCGCTGTACTGCCAGAGCCTGATATTGGTCTCATAATGGCAAGAGGTAAAACATCCTCTGGTATTTTCAGTGCATTTAATACAGGGGATAACAAGGAAATAATAAAGTCTAATAACCCTGAATTTCGAAAAATTCCTATGGCAATTAACATGGTAACCAAATTAGGAAATACGGATAATGCCGTATTGAGACTCTCTTTTGTCCCTTCAGCAAAGGCATCGTACATATTTATCTTTTTCTTTTTGCCATAGAGAAGAATTAATAATATAATGACGGGAATTAAAGCGTCGGATATGTTATTAAGCATATGTCTTCTTCCTTTCCCTTTTCTCATTTCTTTTTCGTAGAATAAGTGCTGCGATTACCCCTACCACTGTAGATATAGTAGTAGCCATTAAACTAGACATTATAATTGATGTAGGCTCCATTGACCCTAGAGATGCCCTTAGCGCAATAACCGTAGTAGGAATCAATTGTATGGAAGAAGTATTGACGACTAAGAACATACACATGGCATCTGTTGCCACTTCTTTATCGTTATTAAGCTCTTGCAATTCTTTCATTGCTTTTAATCCAAAAGGAGTTGCTGCGTTTCCGAGGCCAAGCATATTTGCCGAAAAGTTTAAGGCAATAGAACCTAGTGCTGGATGATTTTTAGGTACTTCTGGAAAAATTCTTTTTATAATAGGATACATCATATTAGACAGGACTTTAATTAAGCCAGACCTCTTTACAATTTCCATTAATCCTAACCACAAAGCCCAGACCCCTATAAAGGTAATACACATTTCCACTGTCTGAATAGATGATTCAATGACGCCTTCCGTTATTTGCTTAAGGTTTCCGCTAAAAATTCCATATACTATACTTACAACAATCATATAAAACCATATACTATTAATCATACAAACACCTCAC
>CAZVEI010000123.1:4051-5735 GCA_964626295.1 uncultured Alkalibaculum sp. | reverse complement strand
GTGGTAGAAAACTTTATTAATGAAAATCGCCAAGCTATTGAAACACAAATCGATAGTAAAAGAATTAACGCCCTATTAGAAGGCTTCCAATCAATGATGATTGCTTCAGGTGTTGAATTAAAACATATTGAAAGAGGCTACGAAAACTTAGAAGGAAAACTAAGGAGTCTAGGGGCAAAGATTAAAAAAGTAATGAACTAGTTTTATAAGAGAAACTCAAAAGCACTATATTCTTTTTCAAAAGAAGTATGTAGTGCTTTTTGATATGCCCTCTACTTTTTTAAGTTATTTTTAAGAAAGTGAGGTTATTATATAATCATAAACTCTGATATGATTGTATAAGTGAAAATAGAAAAGGGAGAATTTGATGAAATTTTGCAGCTTATATAGTGGTAGCAGTGGGAACTGTTTATATTTAGAGAATGAAAACACAAAAATATTAATTGATGCTGGAGTAAGCGGAAAGCGAATAGAAGAGAATTTAAAGAAGATTCAAGTAGATCCTCATGAGTTGACTGCATTGCTTCTTTCTCATGATCATGTTGACCATACAAAAGGAGCAGGAGTATTATCTAGACGTTATAATATTCCCATTTATGCTAATAGTGGAACTTGGGAAGTGGCATCTACATGCTTAGGGAAAATTTTACCTGAAAACAGGATCGTATTTGCATCAAATCAAGAGCTGGTTTTAAATGGATTATCCGTAATACCCTTTTCCATAAGTCACGATGCTGGTGAGCCTGTGGGTTTTTCCATAACCAATGGAAAAAATAGAATTTCCATCGTGACAGATACGGGGGAAATTAACAGTGACATTATGGAGCATATTCAGGATTCTGATTTAGCTATTATTGAATCAAATCACGATGTGGATATGCTGAAAGCGGGACCTTATCCATATCCCTTAAAAAGGCGTATATTAGGAGAAAAGGGGCATTTATCAAATGAGGTAGCAGCTAGCGCTGTTTTAGAACTAGTAGAAAAAGGCCTTAGAAGGGTTATGCTAGCTCATTTAAGCGAAGAAAATAATTTTCCGGAATTGGCTTTTGAAACGACAAACTCTCTTCTTACTAGAAACAAAATCAAGGTACAAAAAGACGTAAGCTTAGAAGTAGCGCCACGATTTGCTCCAAGCACGGTGTTTAGTTTTTAAGTTTGGGAGGAAAGAGTATGGATGATGGAAACTATGGTAAATTTAGTTTTATGAAAATTTTAGCGGTAGGTTTAGTCGGAGCCTTAATAGGTGGTCTCGTAGTCGGAGTTATAGGTGTTCAATATATAAACAATATGGACAGTAAAGTTGTGCAAAATAATTCTAACACGAGCTCTAATAACAGTGGTCTTACAGAATCTCTTACCATTGAAGATGACCCGCCAACTACAGTTGAAGCTGTGGCAGAGTTAGTGACACCAGCAGTTGTGGGAATCACTACAGTTGAAATGACTCAGGATATCTTTATGAGACAATACGAAAACACTGGAGTTGGATCTGGATTTATTGTTACAGAAGATGGTTATATTGTAACCAATCAACACGTTGTGACAAGCAATCCAACTCAGATTACCGTATCCCTAAAAGACGGAAGATCCTTAGAGGCTTCTGTAGTATGGTCCGACGAAAGTTTAGATTTAGCAGTCATAAAAATAGATGCGAATAATTTGCCTGTTACTACACTAGGAG
>CAZVEI010000123.1:345-4041 GCA_964626295.1 uncultured Alkalibaculum sp. | reverse complement strand
TTCAGATAATCTTTCTGTAGGAGAGATGGCCATAGCTATAGGAAACCCTTTGGGATTGACTTTTGAACGAACAGTAACATCTGGTATTGTCAGTGGATTGAATAGAAGTATTGCTATTAGTCAGGGCAGTATAGCAGAAGATCTAATCCAAACAGATGCCTCAATAAACAGCGGAAACAGTGGCGGACCCCTACTAGACAATCAAGGAACCGTTATTGGAATCAATACAGCTAAAGTAGACAGTGGAGAAGGCATGGGCTTTGCTATACCAATAAATATTGTCAAGCCAATAGTAGAACAAATCATTCAAAATGGAAAATTTACACCTACATTACTTGGCATAAGTGGAACAGATAGAGAATTTGCTAAGTATTACGTGGGAGATGAAGACTTTAAACTTGGTGCAGGAATACTAATCATGGATATCCAATCTGGTTCTGGGGCAGATGTAGCAGGCCTTAAAAAAGATGATATCATTACCCACATTGATGAGGTTGAAGTCAACACCATGTTAAAGTTAAGAGAAGTAATCTACAACAAACTTCCAGGAGACACCGTTCAAGTAAAGTACACCAGAGGCGAAAAAACCTCTACGACTACAGTGAAATTAATGGGTCAAGAAGAGGGTTCGAGACTATCAAATAGTGTAAGCAACTAACAATTAGCGACTGGAAACAGTCGCGATTATTTTTTAAAATGATTGGACGGGAAAAGTAATACTCGCCTTTAGGCGAGATAAGGACTCGAGCTCTTGCTGTAGTCATCCTTGAGCGCAGCGAAGGATCTTAGACTGGAAAACTGACTCAAACTAGGGATTAAAGACTAAAAAGTGCTGAAGGTGCTTTAAAGGAGGAACAAGATGAATATTAGGGATTTTGAATACAATCAAAAGATACAAGGCTATTATATGATTAAGAAAATAGAAGAGAGAACTTCTAAAAACGGTGGCACCTATATCGATATCGATGTTGCAGATCTAAATAAAGATGAAGTGAATGGGAAAATTTGGAATACCCAGGATATAGATTTAAATACCTACAAATCCGGCACTTTAGTTAAAGTTCGCGGTGTGGTTCAGAAATTTAACAATAAGAGACAACTTCATATTGAAAAGATTAGAGTAGTAGATGAAGCCGATGGCGTAAGTCTAGAGGATTATATTGCAGCTGCTCCTGTATCTTCTAATCAAATGATCCGTGAAATTTACGATTTTATCGATAAAATCACTCATCCTCAAATTAAAGAACTTACTTTAACTTTATTTAAGGATAAAGAGGAAAAACTGTCTTATTATCCTGCAGCAAAGACTCATCACCACAATATAAAAGGTGGATTACTATATCATATTCGAACTATGTTAGATTTAGGGGAGAAGATTAGCTCAATCTATGATTTTATAAATACAGACCTACTCTATGCTGGCATTGTACTGCACGACCTTTCTAAAACAGAAGAGATGATAGCTGATGAGTTAGGCATTGTAGAAGACTATTCTACAGAAGGTAAACTCTTAGGCCATATTGTTCAAGGTATTACTGAAATAGATAGAGTTTGTAGAGAGCTTTCAATAGACAACGAAATAAAAGTGGTCCTTGAGCATATGATTTTATCTCATCATTACCATGCAGAATACGGCAGCCCTAAAATGCCCTTAATCCCAGAAGCAGAACTCCTTCACTACATCGATTTAATCGATGCTAGAATGTATGGCATGAATAAAGCCCTATCGAATGTAGAGGGTGGGTCTTTTGCAGAGAAGAACTATTCCTTGGAAGGTAGGAGTCTTTATAAGACCAATTTTAAAAAGAATTAATAGTTGGTATGAACAATAGTCGAACGATTGTTGAGCGATAATTAAACAATGGTGGAATAATTGTTAGAGTACTGTTCACCTATTATTAAAGACCAATAAAGTTTTCAGGTAAACTTCTAACTGGAGTTGGTAACTGAATTGAAAAAGCATATCTGCCTTCGGGCGAGTGGTTTTTCTTTCGGCATTCGGCATTCAGCATTCCGTTTAAATAATTATTAATCCGAATTTTCTGAAAAATCACTTGACATAGGATTTATAAAGAATTAAAATAAAACTAATAATTTGATATAAGAATGCGATGACGAAGAAAAAAGTACTATAAATTCAGCCCTAGAGAGCTAATGTTTGGTGGAAATTAGCGTTGAATAGGTATGTAATAAATCACTTCTGAGTACCTTGCTGAAAGTAAATACAAGTAGGCTAAGGCGGTTTTTACCGATATATAAATAAGGGTTAAATCAAAGGATTGGACCTGAAAAAGAGTCAGTTTAATGAACTGTAAATTAGGGTGGTACCACGACGATATAAATGCCTCGTCCCTATGAGTATTGAGATACTTATAGGAGCGAGGCTTTTTTGTACAACGAGAAAGCTTACAAAAGATCTCCGGCAGTACCACTGCGTCAAGGGCACCCTTTTATAAATTATATTTAGGATAGATCCTACATATACTAAAACAAAATTTAGGAGGAATTATAAATGGCAAAGATGTACTATGAACAAGATTGTAATTTGGATTATCTTAAAGGAAAAAAGGTAGCGATTATTGGATATGGTAGCCAAGGACATGCACATGCTTTAAACTTAAAGGAAAGCGGTGTAGATGTTGTAGTTGGATTATATGAAGGCAGCAAGTCAAAAGAAAGAGCAGAAGAAGCTGGTTTGACTGTTAAAACTACTTTTGAAGCAGCAAAAGAAGCAGATATTATCATGATGTTAGTAAATGACGAAAAACAACCGATTATATATAATAATGACGTATTACCTAATTTAACTGCTGGAAAATCTTTAATGTTTGCACACGGATTTAATATTCACTACAAGCAAATTGTACCACCAGCAGATGTAAATGTATTTATGATTGCACCAAAAGGACCAGGACATATTGTAAGAAGACAATATGAAGAAGGAAAAGGTGTACCTTGCTTAATTGCTGTATTCCAAGATGCTACAGGTGATGCTTTTAACCTTGGCTTAGCTTATGCTGCAGGTGTTGGTGGAGCTAGAGCTGGTGTTTTAGAAACTACTTTTAGAGAAGAAACAGAAACAGACCTTTTCGGTGAACAAGCTGTTCTTTGTGGCGGTGTAACAGAACTTATGAAAGCTGGTTTTGAAACTTTAGTAGAAGCAGGATACGAACCAGAAAGTGCATACTTTGAATGTGTTCACGAAATGAAATTAATCGTCGACTTAATTGTAGAAGGCGGCTTTGAAAAAATGAGATATTCTATCAGTGATACTGCAGAATACGGAGATTATGTAACTGGTAAAAGAATTATTGGCAAAGAATCTAGAGCAGAAATGAAGAAAGTATTAGAAGAAATCCAAAACGGAACATTTGCTAGAAATTGGTTACAAGAAAACACTGTAAACAGACCATTCTTTAATGCTACAAGAGAAATAGAAAAAGAGCACCTAGTAGAAAAAGTAGGTAAAAAATTAAGATCGATGATGTCATGGTTGCAAAAATAATTAAACGAAGAGTTTAATTAAACTATGTGAAAGATGCTGAATGAGATATTATCTATTCAGCATCTTTTATAAAATGAAGAATTATTAGTAAAGATTTAATTCTTCGTGGGTCATTATTTCTTTAAGATTTAAAGGACTAGCATAAGTGATAGTTGAGATATAATAGTAGATCGAATAAAAGATTTAAGGGG
>CAZVEI010000123.1:0-335 GCA_964626295.1 uncultured Alkalibaculum sp. | reverse complement strand
ACTATGTGAAAGATGCTGAATGAGATATTATCTATTCAGCATCTTTTATAAAATAGAAAGTTATTTTGTAAGGTTTAATCTCCTAATTGTCGCCGTTTTTTAGAATTAAAAGGGACGATATAGGCAATCGCAAAAATGAAACAGTAGGTCGAATAAAAGATTTAGGGGGGTCAAATTATGGGAATGAAGAGTGGATCTCAAATATTATTAGAATGTCTGAAAAGACAAGATGTGGATACGATTTTTGCTTATCCTGGGGGATCTGTAATACCCTTATTCGATGCTTTGTATGATGAAACAGATCACTTTAAGATTTATAGACCAGCTCATGAGCA
>CAZVEI010000122.1:1184-5743 GCA_964626295.1 uncultured Alkalibaculum sp. | reverse complement strand
TTAATCAATTCGAGTAGAAAAAATATCAAGCTAGCAGTAGAAAACAAAGATATAGCTTATATACAGGAAATTGCTAAAAAGCAAGAGGCTGCAGGTGCAAATTATATCGATGTCAATGCTGGTACTCGCGTACATGATGAAATCGAAGTACTATCTTGGTTGGTAGAAATCGTTCAAGAAGTGGTAAGCGTACCCCTTTGCATCGATAGCCCTAATCCTTTAGCCATTGATGCGGCTTTAAAACTTCACAAAGGCCAGGCACTGGTCAATTCTATAACTGCTGAAAAAGATCGTTACGATCAACTGCTCCCTATCATTCTAGAAAACAATGCACGTATTGTCGCCTTGTGCATGGACGAAACGGGAATGCCGGAAACAGCACAACAAAGAATCGATGTTGCCAACCGATTGGCAGATGGACTCCTAGGTGCTGGTATAAAACCAGAAGATATTTTCTTTGATCCATTAGTCAAACCTTTAAGCGTGGATGTGAATTTTGGAAATGAAGTATTAGATACCATCGAAGCTTTGAGAAAGCAGTATTCAGATATTAATATCACTTCTGGATTAAGTAATATATCCTTTGGTTTACCAAATAGATCTGATATTAATCAAGCTTTTCTTATTATGTGTATGACAAAAGGCATGAATTCAGCGATTATCGATCCATTAGATGAGCGCATGATGTCCCTACTTGTAAGCACAGAAACTGCCTTAGGCAAAGATAAATTTTGTATGAAATACCTAAAATATCAGCGAGCAAAAGCTAATAAGTAAAAGCAAGTAAGTAAAAAATAAGTATTCTGTCTATATATGCCCTCATATCAAAACTGTGTCAAACTCAGCCCGATGCAGTTTTGATCCCCTAAATTTTTCTAGTGTATATAAAATTATCATGAAGGGTGAATCGGAGTGATTATGCGGACTCTAAATCCGTACAGCCGGGTGCAACTCCCGGACTCTTCGCCATTTTTTATTAAACTGTAGTCCTTTGAATAATCTATCAATCAAATTATTATATAATACAAAAATCGTTGAAAGAGGTAGAAATATGAATTCTGGAGACATTGCTTTTATTATATTTTGTGCAATTGCAGTATTCTTTATGACACCTGGTGTATCAATGCTATATGGAGGAATGGTAGACAAAAATAATACAGTAAATGTGATTACATCAACCTTTGTTTGTTGTGGTTTAGGTATCTTATTATGGTTTGCCTTTGGATACACTCTCAGCTTTGGTCCTGATTACGGCGGATTAGGAATTATTGGAAATCTCGATTACGCCTTTTTCAGGGGGCTCTCGGTTTCACAAGCTGGTCCCTATTCAGATAGTATACCTAGTGCACTTTTTGCATTACTTCAAACTATGACCGCTGTTATTACACCTGCTATTATTGTTGGCTCTGTTGTGGGTCGAATGAAATTTAAACCAATGGTTATTTTTATAATAGCATGGATGTTCTTGGTGTTTTTCCCACTTATTCATATGGTTTGGGCAGACGGTGGTTTAATGGTTAAGTTGAACGTCGTAGACTATGGTGGTGGTACTGCCGTACATATGAGTTCTGGAATATCAGGATTGGTAGCATGTATCATGCTAGGGAAAAGAGAAAACTTAGGTAAAAATGCAATCACACCTCATAATTTACCTCTATACTATATCGGCGGAAGCATCGTTTATGCCGGGTGGTTTGCCTTTAATGGTGGCACTGCCTTAGGTGCAAATGGCACTGCAATACATGCGATCATAAATACTGCCCTATCTTCTTCTGTTGGCATTCTAACATGGCTGATGATAGAGGCTATTGTAAATAAAAAGGTTAGCCTTTCTGGAATAATGATCGGAGCCATTGTTGGCTTAGTCGGCATTACTCCAGGGGCAGGATACGTACCTTTTTGGTCGGCACCAATTATCGGTTTTTTTGTCACAATCATTTGTTATTTTGCTATGACTTCTATAAAAACAAAATTTGGATATGACGACGCATTGGATGTCTTTGGATGTCATGGCGTAGGTGGATTATTAGGTGTGTTATTTGTAGGCATTTTTGCCGATCCTTCTGTGAACTCTGCACTTACGATGAAAGGTCTTGTACTTGGAGAGTATCAGCTTTTAATAAGTCAAATATCGGGCATATTTATCACCATTATGATTTCCGTTATAATGACGTTCACTATTATGTTGGTATTAAAGAAGATAACGGTTATACGAGCTTCCTCACAGGAAGAAAAACAAGGTCTAGATATGTCAGAACACGGTGAGATTGCTTACAATAACGAATTACATCAATGTCAATCTGACAACTGAGAAGAAAATTAATCTAAGGGGTGATTCTATGAAAATGACTCAAGGTCAATTGCAACGTTTAGGTGAACTAGGCTGTACTGTGGATTCACTAGCAGATTATGCATCTACAAAAGATAGAGATGAGGCTTTTAGAACCTTGGAAAAAGCACAATTAAAAGCGAATCGAGCAAAATTGGAAACATATAGAGCTACTGGTAGGCAACCAAAATTACTGCTCTTGCAAGAGACCATAGCTGCTTGCCTACGAGATAAAGGATTTATCCAAGTTGCCACTCCTACTATTATCTCTAAAAAATTCTTAGAACAAATGACTATTGATAAAGACCACAAACTATTGAATCAAGTTTTTTGGTTAGACAATAACAAGTGTTTAAGGCCTATGTTGGCACCTAATCTCTACGAGGTTTCAAGAAATCTATTAAATATTCTTCATAAACCTTTGGGAGTGTTTGAAATCGGTTCTTGTTTTCGAAAAGAATCTCAAGGAAATAATCACTTAAATGAATTTACTATGCTCAATCTGGTTGAATGGGGAACTCCATTAGAATCTCGAGTAGATCGAACAAAAGAAATGGCACAATGGATTATGGAAACAGCACAGATAGAAGATTATTTCTTTGAGACCGACGAATCAGTAGTCTATGGATCAACAGTAGATGTTCTGTACAAAAATATCGAAGTAGCATCTAGCTCTATGGGTCCCCATCCTTTAGACGAAGCCTGGGGTATCCATGATTCATGGGTAGGGATAGGTTTTGGTCTAGAGCGTCTTATTATGCTCCGAGATGGATATTCCTCTATTCATCCTGTAGGAAGAAGTATTAGTTATTTAGAGGGTATCCGATTAAACATGAAGTAATAAAATAAGGAGGTTGTTACAATGGTGTTGACAGAAATACTAAAAAAAGCCAAGGACGAAAAGACTTTAGATGTAGATGATATCAAAACTATTTTAAAAACATCTAAACCAGAAGATGTACAAAGAATATTTCAATTGGCAAGAGACTTAAGAAGTCGTCATTTTAACGATACTGTTTTTACATATGGTTTTGTGTATTTTTCTACCTATTGCAAAAATAAATGCTATTTTTGTTACTATCGACAAGATAATGAAAAGGCCCCTCGCTATAGAAAGGAAAAATCACAGATTGTGGAGCTTGCATGTAATTTAGCAGACTCTGGTGTAAACCTAATCGACCTCACCATGGGGGAAGACCCTTATTTTTTACACAAGCCTGATGAACTAGTAGAAATTGTACGAGAAGTATTTGAAAAAACAAAACTACCTATTATGGTATCTCCTGGAGTAGTACAGGAAGATACTTTAAGAGCTATGAAAAATTGTGGTGCAGTCTGGTATGCCCTCTATCAAGAAACCTATGATAAAACACTGTACAGCCATATGCGATATGAGCAAAGCTATGAGCAGCGCATATCATTAAAGAAAACCGCAAGAGAATTAGGATATCTAATTGAAGAAGGTTTAATGACTGGCTTCGGAGATACCTTAAACCAAAGGGCTCAATCAATCTTTTCTATGGGAAATCTAAAACCTTCTCAAGTACGCACTATGACTTTTGTTCCACAGAAAGGAACTCCTATGGAAAATGTAATCGTTACGGATAATCATGACGAGCTATTGATGATTGCAGCTATGCGATTGTCTTATCCTGATTCTTTAATCCCCGCCTCCTTAGATATAGAAGGTTTAATTGGGTTAAAAGATCGATTAAATGCAGGCGCAAATGTAATCACTTCATTAATACCACCACAAGAAGGTCTCGCAGGAGTCTCTCAGAGTAAACTAAATATTGATGATGGTTGCCGTACTTTAGAACAAGTATTGCCTATTGTGCAAGCGTGCAATTTAAGTCTAGGTACTCATAAACAGTATGAAGACTTTATTATGAAAGAACAATTGAGGGCGTCAAAATGAATATTCTAGTAATAGGAGGAAAACTTCAAGGAACAGAAATTGTCTATCTAGCTAAGAAAGCTAACTGGACTGTTCATTTGGTAGATAAAAATCCTATGGCACCAGCTATCGGCTTATGTGATTATTATTATAAATTAGACCTCTTTGATACACAAAAGATCCTACGTATTTTTAAAAAGGTAGACGTAGTAATACCCGCATTAGAAAACCGTTCAGCCATTACTATAATAGAAGGTTATGGCGTCATGACCAATACTATGGTACTGTTTGATTCACACGCTTTTGATATTTCTTCATCTAAAATCCAATCCA
>CAZVEI010000122.1:0-1174 GCA_964626295.1 uncultured Alkalibaculum sp. | reverse complement strand
AAAGAAATTGGAGAAAACAAACTAATAGAAATAAACATCTCTATGCCTAGAGACTTCGACGAATGCCTTCAAAATAATTTGCCTGTTATTGTAAAGCCTAGTGATAGAAGCGGTAGTGAAGGTGTACAGATTTTTAATAATCCTGCACATGCAAAATCTTTTATGGTAAAGCATCTAGATTATATTTGTCAAGAATATGTAGAAGGTCCCTCCTATTCTATAGAGGTCATAGGCAATGGAAAGACTTTTGAAAATCTTGTTATTACGGAAATAATAGTAGATGAAGAATGTGATTGCCAATGTGTCATCGCCCCTGCTAGAATAGATGAAAAATTAGAGGGGGCATTTCATAATATAGCAACTAAAATAGCAGAAGCACTTGAGATTAAAGGTATATTTGATATTGAAGTCATTGAAAGAAATGGTCGATTATATGTGTTAGAAATTGACGCACGTATGCCTAGCCAAACTCCTATTGCTGTTTATTTTGCCACTGGTATTAATATGATCAAAGAGATGATTCTATATAATACAATAGATAACTATAGAATACGCCCTAATCTATTCAAAATTTGTATTTTGCAACATATCTATCTAGAAAACTCCAAACTAAAGGGAAAAGGAGAAGGTATCATGAGCCAAGTTGGTCCCCTACTCCGTAAAATAGACTATTTTGGAGTTGATGAGGCACTTATTAGCAATCCTAAAATTTATGATGGCTTCGTGGCGGAGCTCATTGTTTCATTTCCTACTTATAATGATGCTAAACATCAACTAGAGCAATCTATTGAAAAGATCGAAGAGAAGCTTATGGAGGTAGAAAATGACGCGATTAAGCGATGAGGATATACAATCTATAATAAAGCAATATAAAGAAAATGAAGAGTTTTATATAAAGAATTTTAATTTTTCCTTATTAGAAATAGGCAATAAAGCTGTAAACAATGCACTTACTAAGGAAGATTTAAAAAATTTGAAGGTCGCTTGCATTCCCATTACTTCAGGTCTTGGAGAAATCTCAAATTTTTCTCAAATTGTTTGTAGCATTCTTATAGATTGTTGTAGACTCGACGCCTTTGTAACGGAAAAAAAGGATGTAGCAGGCATACAGGAGGCCTATGAACAAAAATCAGACATTATTTTTATGGCAGATGATGATACATTTAGCGCTTTT
>CAZVEI010000121.1:600-5757 GCA_964626295.1 uncultured Alkalibaculum sp. | reverse complement strand
CCATATGCATCTTTAAACCCTAGAATGACTATAGGGGACATTGTAGGCGAACCAATTGATATTCATAAGTTAGCTTCTTCAAAGGGAGAACGTAAGGACAAAATTATGGACTTGCTTGAAAGAGTTGGACTAAACAGTGAGCACGCAAATAGATATCCACATGAGTTTTCAGGTGGACAAAGACAAAGAGTGGGGATTGCAAGAGCCTTAGCTTCTCGCCCTGAATTTATTGTCTGTGATGAACCTATATCAGCACTAGACGTATCTATTCAAGCTCAGGTAATTAATATGCTAGAAGATTTGCAAAAGGATATGGGGCTTACTTATTTGTTTATTGCTCATGATTTATCTGTTGTAAAGCACATTAGCAATAGAGTAGGAGTTATGTACCTTGGTAAATTAGTAGAGTTAGCTGCAAGTAATGACTTATATAGAAAACCTATGCATCCTTATACGAAATCACTTCTTTCAGCGATACCTACTCCTGAGGTAAACAAAGAAGAGGGTCAAGGAAGAATCGTCTTAGAAGGGGATGTACCTAGTCCACTTAACCCACCATCAGGATGTAGTTTCCGTACGCGTTGCCCATATGCAAAAGAAGTTTGTGCTGGAGCTGTGCCCCAATTTAAAGAGTATGAAAAAGGTCATTTTGTAGCTTGTCATAGAATTGGTGAAATCGAATAGTCCATAAAATTTGCTCTCGAGCAAATTTTATATATATTATGAAAGAGGGGGAAAATAATGAAAAAAGTACTAGTGGTATTTCTTGTATTTGCTCTTACATTGACTGTTTTTGCAGGATGTAGTTCAGATTCAGGAGATACAAAAAAGGAAGAAACGGCAACAAAAAAACTGTCTGTAAATGTTGGACCAGAACCAGAAACAATTGACCCAGCATTAAATACCGCAGTAGATGGTGCTACATTAATCAATCATGCATTTGAAGGATTAATGGCATTAGACGAGGAAGGCGTTCCTGTAGAAGCTCAGGCTGAAAAATATGAAATCAGCGAAGATGGATTGACTTATACATTTACTCTTCGTGATGATATTAAATGGACTGATGGGGAACCTGTAGAAGCAGAAGACTTTGTCTATGCTTGGAAAAGAGCTGTAGACCCATTGACTGCTTCTGATTACAGCTATATGTTTGATGTAATCGTAGGTGTTGCAGATATTCTTAACGATGTAGATGGTGCAAGTGTTGATGATATAGCTGTTAAAGCTTTAGATGAAAAAACAGTAGAAGTTAAATTAGTAGCTCCAACACCATACTTCTTAGAACTTTGCGCATTCCCAACTTACATGCCAGTAAGAAAAGATGTAGTAGATGGAAATGACTCTTGGGCAACAGATCCTGCAACTTATATCTCAAATGGTGCATATAAATTGAAAAGTTGGGCTCATGACTCTGAAATGATCTATGTAAAAAATGAAAATTATTACGGAGCAGATAAACTAGGTCCAGATGAAATTAAATTCGTTCTTATGGCAGACCAAAATGCGATTCTTTCTGCATTCCAAAACGGAGAAATTCTATTTGCAGATGACATGCCTCAAAATGAAATCGATGCTTGGAGAGATAGCGAAGAATTCTACTTACAAGGTCAATTAGGAACTTACTTTGTTGTATTTAATACAAAAGAAGAGCCATTTGATGATCCTAAAGTAAGAGAAGCTTTATCTCTAGCAATTGATAGAAACTTTATCGTTGAACAAATTGGTAAAGCAGGTCAACAACCTGCAGGAGCTTTCGTTCCTACTGGATTATCTGATGTAGATCCAGAACAAGAATTCCGTACAGTAGGTGGAGAATATTATTCTGTAGCTTCTGAAGATTACGAAAAGAACCTTGAGAAAGCTAAGAAATTATTAGCAGAAGCTGGATATCCAGATGGAAAAGGTTTCCCAAAAATTGAGTACATGTACAACGATGGCTCTGGACATGGAGAAATCGGTGAAGCTCTTCAAAACATGTGGAAAGAAGGCTTAGGACTTGAAACTGAGCTTGCTATGCAAGAATGGGCTGTATTTATCGAAACAAGAAATAGCGGAAACTTTGAAGTAGCTCGTCATGGATGGTTAGGTGACTACAATGATCCAATTTCATTCTTAGACATGTGGACTACTACAAGTGGTAACAATGATGCAGACTGGTCTAACGCTGAATACGACAAACTTATCACTGGTATTAAATCTTCTTCTGATAGAGCAGAAAGAATGACAATGATGCATAAAGCAGAAGACATTTTAATGGCTGAAATGCCTGTTGCACCTATTTACTACTACGTAGATATTTATCTACAAAGTTCTAAACTAGAAGATGTATATTCTTCACCATTAGGATTTAAAAACTTTAAACATGCTTCTGTAACAAAATAAATTAGAAAAGCTATCGTCTTAACTGGCGATAGCTTTTTTATAAACCTGTTCTTCATGTAAATCTAAAATTTTGTAATATTTTACTCAATATTTTTCTCATTTTTCTTTTTGGAAGCAAAATAAGCACAATCAGTATCATATGAACTAGTGATAGCTTGTACATTTTGAAGTGCACATTTTCCGTTTTCCTGATAGACACAGTTTAAAGTACAATTAATTGTCGTCAGTTTAAGCCCTCCATTATTTTTCTTTCAGATTAATTAGGTTTATACTATAATAGTATGTGACAAATTCAGAATTTTTGGAGTGAAAAATATTGGAAATTGGAAAGCTTTCAAATGAACAACTAGATCGTATTATCTTTTCTAAGATTAAATACAAAGATGAAAGGGTACTAGTAGGCTCAGGCATTGGTGAAGATTGTAGCATTATAGATTTTAAAGATGAATTATGTGTTATATCTTCTGATCCTATTACAGCTACAACAAGCAATATGGGAAAGTTGGCAGTATATGTATCTTGTAATGATATTGCATCGAAGGGTATTAAACCCTTTGGCATTATGGTAACTCTATTAGCTCCACCTAGTGCTACTTTGGATGAAATTGAAAAAATGATGGCAGACCTTCTTCAAGCATCTAATGAACTTGAAATTCAATTATTAGGTGGTCATACAGAGATAACCGATGCAGTAAACCGAATTGTCCTTTCGGTGACCTCCTTAGGAGGGGGCTCAAGAGATTATTTACTTCAAGAAAAAAGAGTTCAAAGTGGAGACCTACTCCTTATGACAAAATACGCAGGGGTAGAAGGAACGACTATCTTATATGATGATTTTAAAAATGAAATCGAGGATCTAACAGAAAAAAATCTAGAAGAACTGCAATATCTATCGTCTAAATTAAGCGTAATAGAGGAAGGACTCATAGGAGCTCAAATCGGCGCAAAATCCATGCACGACGCCACAGAGGGAGGAATTCTAGGCGCAGCCTGGGAAATGGCCCAAAAAGCCAAATTAGGAGTTCAAATCCAGCCAGAAAACATTCCCGTATTAAATGTAACAAAAAAAATCACCTCACAGTTTCATATAAATCCACTAAAACTAATCTCTAGTGGTGTAATGCTCATGATCCTTTCTAAAGAAAAAAAGGAAGACCTATTAAAAAGTTTAAAAGATAAAAACATCAATGGAGCAGTAATAGGAGAGTTTCTAGAAGGAGAATCGACGATTGTTACAGAAGATGGGCAAATTCTATCTTTGGATGCGCCCGAGACGGATGAGCTGTATAAAGCGTATAAAAGCAGGTGGTAAGGTGGTTGGGTGGTCAGGTGGTAAGGAAAAACCCAGATCCAGTCTTCGAAAAAATAATATAATGTTTCAAGTTTGAAGTCTAAAGTTTAAAAACTCGCCTTGGCGAGATTTGCTTTTCCCGTCCAACCGATTTATTTATTCTAACAAGCCCCCATCCCTCATATAATTACCCTAGGGGGGTGGAGTTTTGAAAACGAAGTTATGGATCATATGCATGATCGTGCTCATAATATGCACAGGTTGCGGTAAAGAGGCAAATACAGGTTCAAAGGATAAACAAGCTATAGAAAATATAGATTATAATCAAGCGAATAAGGACTATAGGGAGAGTTTTACGGAGTTAAATGATATTAGATTATTAGAGCTAGATGAAAGCAAAACCCAAGGGGTTTTTTACTATACAGATCCCCAAGGGTACCTGGTTCCAGTTATGCGTCAAATCCCAAAACAAGAAGGCATCGCAAAGTCTGTGATTAAAGCCCTAATAGACAATTCGGAAAATAGAATTGAGCTTAGGGAAATCGGCTTATCTCCAATGCTGCCGGAAGGTCTTGAGTTTGATTTAGCCTTAAAAGAAGATCATCTTATGAGGATCAGTTTTAACGATGCAATTAATTCCTTTAAAGACGCAAAAGAAGAAGAGATTGCTATACAGGCTATTGTGTATACACTGACAGAATTTGAGACAGTTGAGAAGGTGCAAGTGCTAGTGGACAATCAGATTGTAGATGAACTAACCCACGGAACAAAGGTTAAAGAACCTCTCACCCGAGCAAATATTAACTCTTTAGGCAATGTAGTTCAAGGGGAATACGTAAAGAGTACTTTGTACTTTTATAATAATGTAAGCAACAACTACACATATTATATACCGGTAACAAAAAACATTCCAAAAGAAAATACTAGCATAGACAAGATCATCGAGGAACAAGTTGGTCTTTTTAAAGAGACAGCCAAACCAATTCCTGAAGGTTTTGAATTAGAAGAGGTCTTAATAGAGGGTGATATGGTTAAAATCAACATAAAGAATTCTGTTGATACAGAAAGTAAGGAATGCGTTGGATTCATGAAGAGCATGTCTCTGACAATAAGCCAAAACAGTGATATAAAATTGATTACCCTATCACAAAATGGTCAAAATATTGAAAGTTATACTATGGAGACATTCGCAAACGTATATAAATGATAATGGAGGCAAAAGAATGCAAAGATGTGATAAGAGAAAGTACGATGAGTTAAGAAATATTAAGATCACAAAAGATTATACAAAACATGCAGATGGATCTGTATTGATTGAGTTTGGCGATACAAAAGTGATTTGCACTGCTATGGTAGAAGAGAAGATTCCAATTTTCTTAAAGGGACAGGGGAAAGGTTGGATTACTTCAGAGTATCGAATGCTTCCAAGTTCCACAGGAACGAGAAAAATTAGAGACTCTAGCAAGGGAAAAATAGACGGCAGG
>CAZVEI010000121.1:0-590 GCA_964626295.1 uncultured Alkalibaculum sp. | reverse complement strand
GGCAGGAATATGGAGATTCAAAGGTTAATTGGCAGAACCCTTCGATCTATAATTAATTTAGATAAATTAGGGGAAAGAACTCTCTGGGTAGACTGTGATGTCATTCAAGCAGATGGAGGCACAAGGACAGCTTCTATTACTGGTGCATTTGTTGCAATTATGATTGCAGTAAAGAAATTAAAAGACGCAGGACGCATCAAAGAAATCCCAATAGACCATTTTGTAGCAGCAGTAAGCGTAGGTGTAGTAGGGGGGCAACCATTATTAGATATATGTTACGAAGAGGATAGCAAGGCAGAAGTAGATATGAATGTAATCATGACAGAAGCAGGTCAATATGTAGAAATTCAAGGCACGGGAGAAGCAAGGCCTATGAGCAAAGAGGAATTAAATACCCTTTTAACTTACGCAGAGAAGGGAATTATGGAATTGATCAGTCTTCAGAGGAAAGTGCTTATGGAACAATAGGTTAACAATGGTTAAATGATTGTTGAACAGTAGTTAAACAATTGGTAAGGGGAGTTGGCAAGTCGGAATGTTGGAAATGATAGAGCAGAGACGCTTTGTACTTAGTTGGTTCACTGCATCCC
>CAZVEI010000120.1:0-5896 GCA_964626295.1 uncultured Alkalibaculum sp. | reverse complement strand
CGTCATTAACCCTAATTTGTCGCGAATTCAAATAGAAGGGGGCATCATGCAAGGAATCGGCATGGCCCTATACGAAGACGTAATCTACGATAAAAAGGGAAGATTGACAAGCAATTCTTTCCTACAGTATAAGATCCCTTCTCGTTTGGATGTTAATAATATTCAGGTTGAATTTGAAAGCAGTTACGAACCTACAGGCCCTTTTGGTGCAAAATCCATCGGAGAAATTGTCATTAATACTCCAAGTCCTGCTATCGCCCATGCAGTGTACAATGCCACTGCAGTGAACATTCGCCACTTGCCTATTACAAGCGAGAAGATTGTAATAGGTATGTTAGAAAATAAGAAGAAATGAGGAAGAAAGTAAGTGCTATACTGCTTGCAGCTGGTTATAGCAAAAGGTTTGTTGAAAACAAATTGCTATATCCCATCAATGGAAAACCCATGTATTTTCATACCGTTGAAAAAGTCCTTAAGCTACAGCTAAATAGGACAATCGTCGTAACACAATATTCAGTGATTGAAGAACAGCTTAAAGGTATTGATGTAAGTGTTGTTCGCAATGAAAATAGTAATTTAGGATTGTCTAGTTCTATAAAGCTGGGATTAGAAAGCAATTTAAGTGCTGATGGATATCTTTTTCTAACCTGTGATATGCCTTTTCTTGAGCTTGTTACCCTTCAAAAGATTATTTCAGCCTTTGAAGATGGTGACAAAGGTATTATCTGCGCAGCTAGCCCTAATCTTTATGGAAATCCATCCTTATTTTCTAGAAAATACCTGGAAGAGCTTTTAAAGCTAAAAGGGGACATAGGTGGAAAAGCCGTCATGAAGAATCACTTAGATGATTTACAGAAGATTATGGTTCATTCACCCAAAGAGTTATCAGATATCGATACAATAGAAGATTTATCACTTTTATAAGATAAAAAAATAGCGAGGGTAGCCTCGCTATTTTAATGTAGGGTCACCATTGGTGACCTAAAAGGTTTTACATAGAACTTACAATGTAAAACATAGAACTATATCACTAACTCATAGATTTCGTCATAACCAATTTTATATTTTTCTAGAATATTTTCTACTATTGGTCTGTTAGCTATATTTTCACGCCAAGCGAGACCACAATTTGCAGTAATGGCTACAGGCACAGGAATCAATCTTCCATCAAGCCCACATTTTTTAGCGGTTTCTTCAAATGCCATTGCCTCTGTTGTTATATTGAATGTTATAATACATTGTAACTCTTTTGGCCTCATGGAGTTTCCTCCTCTATAGTTCTTAAAGCATCTACTGCAATCTCTACTTCTTGGGTTGTATTAAAATGTGAAAAGCTAAATCGAACCATACCTTGATTCACTGTATTAAATAATTCATGAACACCTGGTGCACAGTGGACACCAGATCTTGTAGCTATTTCATATCGATCATATAATTCATCGGATATTTTTCCAGAATCAGCATCCCTTATATTTAGAGAAACCACTGGAGTTCTAAGAGGTGCATTAAAATCACCATACATCCTTATACTAGGTATGTCAGAGACCCTTTTTACAAAATAGGAAGCAAGTTCATTTGCTTTGTTATGAATAGTAGATTGTCCGTAATGAACGATATAATTTATAGAGGCTAAAAGCCCTGCAAAACCGTGGGTATTTAAGGTTCCAGCTTCGAGGGATGTTGGAAGTTTATGTGGCATTGCTTTAGAAAAACTATCAATACCAGTGCCTCCAAATAGTAGGGGAGTGGGATTTACTCCCTTTCCTAGGCAAAGTACACCAGTACCCTGTGGTCCAAGCAAGCTCTTGTGACCAGAACAACAAAGAGCGGATATATTGTTTTTTTGCATATCAATTGGAATTATACCTGCTGTTTGAGAAGCATCTAGTATAAAGTAAAGCTTATGTTCATAACACAATCTTCCTATTGATTCAATATCTGTTACATTACCCGTAACATTAGAAGAATGATTTATAACAATTGCCTTGGTTTTTGGTGAAATAGCACATTCTATATTATCTATTGAAATACATCCCTTTTCATCTGCGGGAATGAATGTAATATTTACACCACGATTTTCCATATGATAAAGAGGGCGAAGAACGCTATTGTGCTCAACAGTAGTAGAAATACAATGATCACCGTGTTTAAGTAAACCTTGAATGGCAATGTTTAAGCTTTCTGTTGCATTTGAAGTGAGCACAACATGAGAGGGATCTTCTACGTTGAAAAAGTTTGATAAAGCAACTCTAGTTTTATAAATAATACGGCTAGAATCCAGTGAAGCGCCATGAGCTCCTCTACCGGAGTTACCAATACCTTGTATTGCATTATATACGGCTTGTGCAACTTCTTTAGGCTTATGGTATGAAGTTGCTACATGATCCAAGTAAATCATAGATTTCAACCTATCCCTTCATTGTATCTATTGTGCAACATTAAAATCCCTTCCAATACAGATCCACCAATGCATCTTGCCTTATCGGAGATAGTAAAGCAATTAGATTTTACTTCTTTTCTTGGGTCAATATCAGCAATTTTAAACCCTTTTCTTACTTCGTAACCATTTCTAATTAATCCTCTTAAGATTCCATCAAGGGAAGCCAAAACGGGTTGCCCATCTATTGTTGCTATGGTTTCACCTTTTGTCACGATATCGCCGATTTTCTTAATATTATAAATTATACCTGTAGAAGGAGCATGAATTTCTCTTTCTTTTCCAAATCCACCAATTATACCAGGTATACCAGTGTTAGGCATAGCGGAACCTTCCACAATGATTCTACCTAAATTGTGTCCTCTCATGGTTTCAATGACTAAATCCGCGTCTACTCCTGCTACAAAACCTGGTCCAAGAGCTATTGTTATTGGAGCAATGCTCTTTTTCATACCTAGATTTTTTTTAGCTAATATAGCGTCCACTACAGCTATCGGTTTTACTTCATGAAGTATATTGCAGTTGGGATCTACTATTATTGGAACCTTTCCATTTTCTACGGCAATCCAAGCCTCAGAGATAGAGTTGACATGAACAGCAGTAATGTCTTCAACGGTCCAAGATTTTTCATATACGGCTTCACTTAGGGCAACATACCTACGTATAGCGGATGGTTTAGATATTTCTGTAGCTATGACAGAAAATCCAGCTCTCATTAATTTTTGAATCGTCCCAGTTGCAATATCGCCTGCACCTCTGACTACAATTAAAGGACTCTTTTTCATGGTTGAATGACCTTTCTAGCACTCATTTGCTTTTCTACGATTACGTACATATTTGTAACTGTTCCAACTGCAAGTTTTTCCGTTAATCCGTAATGGTTTAAGCAAGTGCCACAGGTCATGATTTCAACTCCTTGTGATTCCAACAGCTTTAAATCAGGAAGTGAATCGCAGCCTTCTACAGATAATTTAGCTCCATTATTGTAAAGAAGAATGGTTTTAGGGAGAACTTCTTGTTCTGTTAAGGCGTAAATAAATCCCTTCATTAAAACATGACCTAGTTTCTCATCTCCTTCTCCCATTTTATCGGAAGAAAGAACTACTATTGTATTTGATAAATTTGAACTCGGATTGCATTCGATCTCTAAATCCATTTTAGAATTGATTTCCCTTGTAACTACAAATTTTGATATATAACTATCCTCATCAATTTTTTCATATGAAAAATTGCACTTGCTCTGCTCAGCCAATTTATTTAAATTCTGAATAGCTATAAAATTATCCACGATTACTTCAACTATATCTCCTTCATCTAAAGAAGATAAGACTTTTTTAGTCTCAACAACGGGGATAGGACATGCTTTTCCTTTAAAATCTAATGTTTTATTCACTCTTGTACTCCTTATCTTACAACGATCTTATTGTATTTTTTTGTAATTCTACCTATTATACCACATGGCAATCCTAGTTTTTCTATTTCTTTAAGGGCCTGTTTTCCATGTTCAGGTGGTAAACTTATTAGGAGTCCGCCAGATGTTTGGGGATCAAAGAGGATTTCTTCCAGTGCAAAAGGAACGTTTAAAAAATCAACTTTGCTTCCTACATGATTTCTATTTCTTTGAGCCGCTGCCGTTATAAAAAAATCATTGGCGTAATGCAAGGCTTCGGGAATATAGGGAATTTGTAAACTGTCTAAATCGGCACCAAAATCATTTCCTACCATTTCATTTAAATGTCCTAATAAGCTAAAGCCTGTAACATCTGTACAAGCGTGAACGTCATACTTTTTAATGATTTCTGCAACGTATTTATTAAGTGTTGTCATAGATTCAATGGCTAACTTTATAGCTTTATTAGAGCTTTTACCTATTCTATGGGCTGTACAGACGATACCTACACCTAGTGGTTTTGTCAACAAAAGCAGATCATTTTCTTGGCATCCATTATTTTTGTATATTTTATTTGGATCAATGGTGCCCGTCACAGAAAGACCGTATTTTACGCCTTCGTCATTTATAGAATGACCTCCAGCCAAAATACCTCCAGCTTCATCTACCTTCTCATTGCCACCCTGCATAATTTTTCCTAGTATATTCAAGTCCATCTTTTCAGGGAAGCAGACAATGTTCAATGCAACTTTAACCTCACCGCCCATTGCATATATATCAGATAATGCATTTGCTGCTGCAATCTGCCCAAATATATACGGATCGTCAATCATAGGAGGGAAAAAATCTAATGTTTGTACAATAGCCAAGTTATCAGTTAGCTTATAAACAGCAGCATCATCACAGCTGTCAAAACCTACAAGCAAGTTCGCATCTTTCTTTTTAGAAAGCTTTCCTAAAACGGAAGACAAAATATCTGGCCCTAATTTGGAGGTACAACCTCCACCTTTACAAAATTCAATTTCATTCTGCATGTATACTCTCCTTAATTAAGTTACAAACTCCTAAATTTACGTAAATTCAAAATATCTACTATTAATTGATGAACCTATGCATATCTTAAAGTAAAAGGGATTACCTACTACAGTATCTCTCAAATAATTTGACAAATTTATTGCCCTTTTTAGATCTTCTTCAGAATCTACTTGATTGATGTATAGGTATAATTCTTTATTGGAGTTTTTAAATATTCCATTATCATCAGAGCAAACTCTCCCAATTACTTCATTATCTATTATTTTCTTCTCTTTAGAAAAACTTTGGAATTCTTTGAAACCATAAATCATATTCTCATTAATGGTTTTATCTAGAACTTTTATAGGGATAATACCTACGGTTTTAGTCGTTCTTTCTAGTATTACAGGCTCATGATCTTTCCATCCCTTTAATGGCAAATTTCTCGAACCATCGGCTTCAATAATGACTATGTCAAAATCATGAACTACCGATTCTAAATCATCATCGTCAATTCCAATAAGCTTGTTTTTTTCTAGAATAATATCCTTAGAAATTATTGTAATACCAGTATATTTGTTCACCTTATCATTTGAATGGTAATCTTTTAAGTTCGTATAAAGAAAATTACAAGTTCCTTTCAAGGGTTTGGCTATTTTAGTACTTGTGGTCAATAATACACTGTAATTATTTTTCAACTCCATACCTAATGCATATAGTAAAGTGGTTTTTCCACCTGTACCAACAATAGATACAACATCATTCTTGTGTAAATGTAATATATCTATTAATGTTTTCATATTTTATACTATCCTTAGAAATTTTTTAACATCTATTTAATTAGAATTATCTAAAGCCAATACTGTTAAACTTAACAATACTGGCTTTTATATACTCTTAACTATAATTATACCATAAAAGCTCTTTGGATTTTCAACGAAGACAAATTCTGTAACTGCATAGCTCTTTCGTTTAAAGGTATCCTTCTATTTCGAAGACTCCCATTTTCTTCATACGAGGTATAGAGAAAGGGAATTTTTCTTCTCCTGTCTCTT
>CAZVEI010000119.1:0-5921 GCA_964626295.1 uncultured Alkalibaculum sp. | reverse complement strand
CTTCATTTAAATTTGTAGGTACTTCAATTTTAATTTGAACATAATGATCTCCTTTTCCATAGCCATTAGGATTGCTGACGCCTTTCCCCTTTAATCTGAAAATCTTATTAGGTTGAGTACCCTCTGGAATGGTAAATTTCACTCTTCCGATGGCTTTTTTCTTTTCATCTAAGGATGGAATTTCGATTTCGTCACCTAATGTAGCTTGAATAAAGGTTATAGGGATTTCTGAGAAGATATCATTGTTTTCTCTCGTAAAGAAGGGATGAGAATCTACGCTTATGTAAACCAACAAATCGCCCCTGCCTCCACCATTGCTACCAAGCTCGCCTTCTCCTCGAAGAGGTAGTATAGAACCATTATCTACACCCGCTGGTATATTTAAGTGAATTTTTCTCGTTCTCTTTTCAGTTCCCTTTCCATTGCAATTACTACATGGTTTAGATATCGTTTTACCTTCTCCATTGCATTTATCACAAGTTCTTACAGATTGCATTACGCCAAAAGGAGTTCTTTGATTCACTCGAACCTGACCTGTTCCATTACATTTGTCGCAGGTATGAATGTCATTTTCATCTTGAGCGCCTTTTCCGTCACATTTAGAACACTCTTCATTTCGATTGATTTTAATATCTTTTTCTACGCCAAAAGTAGCTTCTTCAAAAGATAAATTGATATTTACTTTTAGGTTTGGACCCATTTGTGGGCCATTTCTTCTACCTGAAGAAGATCCTCCACCACCAAACATATCAAAAATATCGCTAAAGATATCATCAAAGCCTCCGCCGCTAAAACCGCTAAAGCCACCATTTCCATTAACGCCTTCATGACCAAATTGATCGTATTGACTTCTTTTTTGTTCATCGCTGAGGATTTCGTAAGCTTCGCTTACTTCTTTAAATTTTTCTTCAGCTTCCTTGTCTCCAGGATTTCTATCCGGATGATATTTCATTGCCTTTTTACGATAGGCATTTTTTATATCTGAATCTGAGGCACTTTTGTCTACTCCTAATACCTCATAATAATCTCTCTTGCTCATATCTACTCTCCTTATTTCAGAAATTTAGTGGTAGCTGTTCCTCATATAAATTAGGAGCAACTACCACTAAACTTGTGCATTTAACCACATACAACCAAAGCTTCGCTTTGGTTGTATGGAAACTATTCTTTATATTTTATTACTTATTGTCGTCATCGTCAACAACTTCATAGTCTGCATCTACTACGTCGTCTTGAGCTTGGCCTTGTGGTCCTTGATCTTGTTGTTCTGCTCCACTTTGTTGGTATAATTTAGAAGCAATAGGATGGAATGCTTCATTTACAGCTTCTGTTGCGTTTTTAATCGCTTCTATATCTTCGCCTTCTGCTTTTTCTTTTAAGTCTTTAATAGCATCTTCTACTTTTGCTTTTTCATCTGGAGTTACTTTATCTCCTAATTCTTTTAGAGATTTTTCAATTTGATAAATAGTAGAGTCTGCAGTGTTTTTCACTTCTACTGATTCTTTTCTCTTTTTATCTTCTTCTGCAAATTTCTCTGCTTCTTGAACAGCTTTGTTGATTTCGTCATCGCTCATATTTGTAGAAGATTGAATAACTACATTTTGAGATTTTCCAGTTCCCATATCTTTAGCAGATACATTTACGATACCATTAGCATCGATATCAAATGTTACTTCGATTTGTGGGATTCCTCTTGGAGCAGGTGCAATTCCTGTCAATTGGAATCGACCTAATGTTTTATTGTAAGCAGCCATTTCTCTTTCACCTTGTAATACGTGAATATCTACTGCAGTTTGATTATCTGCTGCTGTAGAGAAGACTTGGCTTTTCTTTGTTGGAATTGTCGTATTTCTTTCAATTAGCTTTGTAAATACGCCACCCATAGTTTCAATACCTAGTGACAATGGAGTTACATCTAATAACAATACGTCTTTCACTTCACCAGCTAATACACCACCTTGGATTGCTGCACCTATAGCAACGCATTCATCTGGGTTAATCCCTTTGTCTGGGTCTTTGCCAACGATTTTATTAACGGCTTCTTGTACTGCAGGAATTCTAGTAGAGCCACCTACTAAGATTACTTTATGAATTTCATTTGCAGATAAACCAGAATCTTTTAAAGCGTTTGTTACTGGTCCTTTTGTTCTTTCTACTAAATCTGCTGTAAGTTCTTCAAATTTTGCTCTAGTCAAAGTGATATCTAAATGCTTAGGGCCATCTTGAGTAGCTGTAATAAATGGCAAGTTAATATTTGTTGTCATTACTCCTGAAAGCTCAATTTTTGCCTTTTCAGCAGCTTCTCTCAATCTTTGTAAAGCCATTTTATCGTTTCTTAAGTCAACGCCGTTTTCCTTTTTAAATTCATCTGCTAAGTAATCAATGACTTTTTCGTCAAAGTCGTCTCCACCTAAGTGATTGTCACCGTGTGTAGAAAGTACTTCAAATACGCCGTCACCTAATTCTAATACTGAAACGTCAAAAGTACCGCCACCTAAGTCAAATACCATGATCTTTTGATTGCCCTCTTTATCTAAACCATAAGCTAAAGCTGCAGCAGTTGGTTCATTTATAATTCTTAAAACTTCTAGACCTGCAATTTTACCTGCGTCTTTTGTAGCCTGTCTTTGGCTATCACTAAAATATGCTGGAACAGTAATAACAGCTTTGCTTACTGTTTCACCTAAGTATGCTTCTGCATCTGATTTTAGTTTTTGTAAAACCATAGCTGATATTTGTTGAGGCGTATATTGAGTACCATCTATATCTACTTTATAATCTGTACCCATATGTCTCTTTATAGAGGCAATAGTCTTATCAGGGTTTGTAACAGCTTGTCTTTTTGCTACCTGACCAATTAATCTCTCCCCATCTTTAGAGAAAGCAACTACTGAAGGTGTGGTACGGTTTCCTTCTGCATTGGCAATTACTACTGGCTCTCCACCTTCTAATACTGCAACACATGAGTTTGTTGTTCCTAAGTCTATACCTATTATTTTTTCTTTACCCATTTATTTATTTCCTCCCTAATCTCTTTATTTTTTGCAAATCTTAACCATTGCAGGTCTAAGAACTTTTTCTTTAAATTTATATCCCTTTTGATACACTTCAATAATATGGTTATCTTCTATGTCCTCAACATTGTCTACCGCAACACCGTGGTGACACTGAGGATCAAATTCTACATTTTCAGTTGGAATTTCTTCTAAACCTTCGCTACTTAATACTGTAGTCAATTGATTCATTACCATTTTGACTCCATCTACATATCCATCTGTAACATTAGCCTCTTCTATGGATTGAATTGCCCTCTCCATATTATCTATAACAGGAAGAAGCTTTTCAGCAAAATCGCTTAGAGCGTATTTGTGAATCTCTTCTTTCTCTTTAATTGTCCTTTTTCTAAAATTGTCAAAATCGGCTTGTAATCGGATGAGCTTATTTGAAAGTTCTTCCTTTTCTTTCTTGTCAGACTCTGTAGGAGAAGCTTCCTCTTTTATTTCTTCGACTACCTCTTCTACGTCTTCGTTGTTTTCTACTGTTTCTTCAACTTCTTCTTGAATTTTATCTTTTATAATTTCCTCTTTATCCAATCCTATCACCTTTCAAAGTAAAATAATCTATTCTTGATTGATTTGTTTATTTAACTGCTCTGTCAAAAATTTCAAAACAGAGACAACTCGGTCATAATTCATTCGAATCGGACCTACGACTCCTATCGTTCCTAGGTTTTCCCCATTAAGCTGATAAGTAGCAGTTAGTAAACTATAATCTTTAAACTCTGATAAACTGTTTTCGCCGCCAATGATAATATTTACTCCATTGGAGTAGCTTTTTAATAATTCAGCGATGATTCTTTGATCTTGAAAGACCTCTAAAAAGTGTTTTACTTTATCAATATCGTTAAATTCAGGATATTTGAGCATGTTTGTCACGCCTGTGGCAAATACCTTGCCATTATCGTCAATACCTAAGGTCAGCTCCTGTAAAATAAGAATAAGTTCTTGTAAAACTTCATTTTCTTTTATAGATAATTTACCAATACAGCTATTTAAGTCATCACCAACTTTATTAATATTATAATCTGTTATAATATAATTTAATATGTTAGTCAATTTATTTAATTCAGATTCATCTAATTTGTAGGATAATCTTACTTCTAAATTTTTTATAATATTCTCTTTTGTTATAATGACCATTACAATTCTTTCATCTTGTATGGGCAGCAACTGAATTAATTTATAATTTAATGACTTTATTTCTGGAGCCATTACCAAAGACGTGTAACTTGTCAACTGAGCTAATAATTTTGCAGTGAGTTGGATGGATTTTTCAATTTGCTCTACGTATTGCTTGTAACTATCTCGAATAGATTCTTCCAATTCTTGATCTAGTTTTTGCACTGTCATAAGTTGATCTACGTAAAGGCGGTATGCTTTTTCAGAGGGAATTCTACCTGCAGATGTATGGGGCTGTATAAGTAAACCCATCTCTTCAAGATCGCTCATTTCATTCCTTATAGTAGCCGCGCTAACTCCTAGATCATATTTTTTTGCTATAGTTCTTGAACCAATAGGCTCTGCATTTAAAATATAATCTTTAATGATAGCATTAAGGATTTTAAGTTTTCTCTCTTTCATATTTTCCATTTTTCCACCTCTTTGTTAGCACTCGTTACCATTGAGTGCTAACTCTATATTAAAATATCATTTATCGACTTATTTGTCAATAGTCTTTGGGTGAATTTCTATTAGAATTTTAGAAAACTCATAAATACTTGATTGGCAAAATCTAAACCTAATTTGCTCAATTTTATTTTTCCTCCATCTATCTCAATCATACCTTGATCATGTAAATCTCTTATTTCATTTTTATATTCATCAAAAAAGCTATTGCTAAAGAGATGTTGATAATCACAATCATTTATACCTTTCGTCTTTCGAAGCCCTAAAAAAAGAAATTCCTCTTTTTTATGATTTAAAGAAAGGATTTCTTCAATCTTTCGAACAGATTGATTGTTGTTCATCTTTTCAATATAGCCATCCATGTTTTCTTCATTGTAGTATCGAACACCTTCATAATAAGAATGTGCACCTAAACCAAAGCCAATATAAGGTTTTACTTCCCAATAAACAAGATTGTGCTTACATTCCATATTGGGCTTAGAAAAATTCGAAATCTCGTATTGAGTATATCCTCTTTTGTTTAAGTACTCTACTGCATAATGGTACATTTCTCGGTCTAAATCATCATCTAAAATGAGCTTTTCATTTTTCGCTGTCTCGTACAGTACTGTACCCTCTTCTATTTTTAAACTGTAACATGAAAGATGAGTAGGGTCTAAATCGCACACTTTTTCTAAAGTTTCTTTCCAATGCACTAACGTTTGATTAGGCAAATTAAAAATTAAATCTACGTTTATATTATGAAAGCCCGCCCCTTTTGCTTCCATAAATCCTTTAATAAAATCCCTTTGGGAGTGAATCCGCCCAATCCCCTTTAAAAGTTCATCTTGCCAGCACTGAAGTCCTATGCTTAACCGATTTATACCAGACTTTTGGTACTCTAAAAGCTTTCTTTCATCAAAAGTTGCTGGATTGCTTTCCATGGATATTTCTGCTTTTGGTGACAGGTTAAATTTTTCTTTTATTAGATCCATAAGTTTATTAATATATTCAGGCGAAACTACCGTAGGAGTTCCACCTCCAATAAAGATCGTCTCTACCTGTTCATTAGAATGTATTGGCGCAAACTTTTCTATTTCTTTGTATAAGGATTTAAAATAAAGGTCAATCTTCTCGTCTTTATGAGCAAAAGATAAAAAGTCACAATAATAACACTTCTGCGCACAAAAAGGGATATGAATATACAAACTTAAGTCCTTCATCTTATCCTCCT
This sequence comes from uncultured Alkalibaculum sp., assembly GCA_964626295.1. GTDB lineage: Bacteria > Bacillota > Clostridia > Eubacteriales > Alkalibacteraceae > Alkalibaculum. Next base: position 23 of record CAZVEI010000119.1, on the reverse strand, counting down.
TTTTTAAAAAGCACCAAAGGTGC
>CAZVEI010000118.1:0-5942 GCA_964626295.1 uncultured Alkalibaculum sp. | reverse complement strand
TTTCACTATTGTTAAAAAAGACACCCTTTTAAAGGGTGTTTTACATTTAGGAGGTGTTGTCATGGCCTATAAAGCAGCAATCGACAAAAAGAACCTACCCAAACATATTGGCATTATAATGGACGGTAATGGGCGCTGGGCTAAGAAGAGACTTCAACCAAGGCTATTCGGGCATAGAGCAGGAATCGAATCTCTACGTGAAATCATTCGCGCCTCTTCCGATTTAGGTATTGGAGCTTTAACCGTTTACGCTTTTTCTACTGAAAACTGGAAAAGATCTAAATTAGAAGTAGATGGTCTCATGAAATTGCTTGTAGAGTATTTTAAAAAAGAAATTGATGAACTGAATAAAAATAATGTAAAGATTCGAATTCTTGGTGAAAAGTCTGTTTTACCAAAGGAAGTACTGTCTACTATTGAAAAATCGGAAAGTAGAACAGTGGATAATAAAGGACTTTCTTTTAATGTGGCTATAAATTACGGTGGTAGGGATGAAATCATTCGAGGCATAAAAGCTTTACATCAGGACATGATAATGGGTAAATGTTCCATAGAAGATTTAAATGAAGACAAGTTTACAGAATATCTATTTACAAGGGATTTAGAAGACCCAGATTTAATCATACGCACTAGCGGAGAACTTCGAATGAGTAACTTTCTAATATGGCAAAGTGCTTATAGTGAGCTGTATTTTACGGATATTTTGTGGCCTGATTTTACAAAAGCAGATTATTATGACGCTATTTGTGATTACCAAAAAAGAAAAAGAAAATTTGGTGGCATAATAGCATAGGAGGCATGTATGTTAACACGAATATTAACAGCCGTATTAGGTATCCCACTGCTTATATTTATTATACAAACAGGAGGGGGCTTACTATTTGCTTCCTTGCTGATACTTTGTAGCATTGGCCTGTTAGAATACTGTAAGGCGGTAAATACAGATGAACAAATAAATGTTCATCCAATTTTAGAGGTTCTTTTAGGCATTTTTTTATTATGCCTCTTTTATTTTGAAAGCCAATTTATTGTTCCTGGCCTTATACTTTGTTTTATATTGATTTTTATGCATCAGATACTCAGCAGTCAAGTTTATGTTTTACAAGGAATTTATGCATTTTTTGGTTTGTTTTACGTAGGATTTTTATTAGGCCATATTCTTTTATTTAAAAATCTAGAAAATGGAACCTATATACTTTGGCTGGTTTTTATTATTAGTTTTGCAACAGATACTTTCGCCTACGTATGCGGGGTGAATTTTGGGAAACATAAATTATGTCCTGAAATTAGTCCCAAAAAGTCTGTGGAAGGTGCTATTGGCGGCGTAGTAGGAAGTGTACTTGCTACTGTTATTTACGGCTATTTTATGAACAACTACGGGTATTTAAATTTCCACCTTTCCTTTTATATCACACTGTCCTTTATCACTAGCATCATTTCTCAGTTTGGTGATTTGACGGCTTCTCTTATAAAAAGGACGTTTGGCGTGAAAGATTATGGAAATATCCTTCCTGGGCACGGTGGAGTATTAGATCGATTTGACAGTATTATTTTTGCTACACCAGTAGTATATTATATTATGTATTACTATATTTTGTTGAGGTGATTAAATGACTTTTCAAACCATCCTTATGGCAATTTTTATATTTGGCTTTTTAATTGTTATTCATGAGTTCGGCCATTTTATATTTGCAAAATTATCGGGAGTTGTAGTAGAAGAATTTGCCATTGGCATGGGCCCAAAACTTTTCGGTTATCAGGGCAAAGAAACAAAATACTCTTTAAGGCTTATTCCCATGGGTGGCTATTGTCAAATGATAGGAGAGGATGCTGAAGATTATCAAAGGGGTAGCTTTAACAGCAAAAGCAAACTTGCTCGTATACTCATTCTTTCAGCAGGATCTTTAATGAATCTTCTAGGCTGTATTGTGCTCCTAACAATTATATTTTTTATTGTTGGTATTCCAAGTACTACTCTTGACCTTGTAGAGACAGATTATCCTGCATATGAAGCTGGTTTGCGCCCAGGAGATAAAATTATCGCTATAGAAGAAAACAAGGTAGATTCTTGGGAAGAGGTAACATCTCACATTAGTTCTACAGAAGATAAGGTTTATTCTGTAGATGTCTTGCGAAATGGTCAAGAAATGACCTTTGATGTAGTGTCAAAACTCGATGAAGAACTAAATCAGTATCGCATAGGTATTACTTCACAGAGGGAAAAAAGCATCCTTTTATCTATTACAAATGGTTTTAAACAGACCTTCTTATATGGAAAATTGATCCTAGAGAGCATAGGTCAGCTCTTTACGGGAGCAGTGTCTACGGATTCTCTAACAGGGCCTATTGGGATTGTATCTATTGTAGGTGAAACTATGGAATACGGTATTGTAGCCGTATTAAACTTAGCTGCAGTAATTAGCATCAATCTGGCTATTTTTAATATATTACCTATACCTGCTCTTGATGGTAGTAGAATCTTATTTGTAATCATCGAAGCCATAAAAGGTTCTCCAGTTTCACCTGAAAAAGAGGGTAAAATCCACTTTGTAGGTTTTGCTTTGCTCATGATTGTAGCTATATTTGTAGCTTATAATGACATTCTAAGATTGAGGTGATTGCTTGATTACGCGAAAGAAAACAAGAGAAGTTCGAGTTGGAAAAATCTCTATTGGAGGAAATAATCCCATTGCCATACAGAGTATGACAAAGACCGATACAAGGGATGTAAAAGCTACCGTAAATCAAATCAAAGAGTTAGAAGATGCAGGCTGTGATATAGTAAGAGTAGCCATAGTAAACGAAGAAGCAGCAAGAGCCATAAAAGAGATCAAGAAATCTATATCCATTCCATTAGTTGCAGATATTCATTTTGACCATCATCTAGCCCTTACTGCACTAGAAAGTGGAGTGGATAAACTCAGAATCAATCCAGGCAATATAGGTGATGCATCTAAAGTAAAAGCAGTTGTACAAAAGGCAAAAGAAAGAAATGTACCTATACGAATTGGTGTAAATTCCGGTTCCTTAGAAAAGGACCTCTATGAGAAATATAAGGGTGTAACGCCAACAGGTCTTGTAGAAAGCGCCTCAAGACATGTTAAAATACTAGAAGACTTAAATTTTGAAGATATTGTAGTCTCCATTAAATCATCTGATGTCTTATTGTCTGTAGAGGCTTATAAATTGTTTAGTCAAAAATACGACTACCCCGTACACATTGGAATTACAGAATCAGGAACCTATAATGTAGGTTCTGTAAAATCTTCAGTAGGCTTAGGAATTTTGTTATACCAGGGTATTGGAGACACTTTGAGGGTTTCTTTGACCTCTAATCCTGTAAATGAAATTAGTGTAGGAGAAGAAATCTTAAAATCTTTAGGGCTTTTCCAGAAAGCTCGAATTGAATTTGTCTCTTGTCCTACTTGTGGCAGAACAGAAATCAATCTAATGGAGATTGCAGAAAAAATTGAAAAAGAATGTAAACACATTCAGAAGAATATAAAAGTAGCCGTAATGGGTTGCATAGTAAACGGTCCGGGAGAAGCTAGGGATGCAGATATTGGCATTGCAGGTGGCAAAAATAAGGCTGTCTTATTTAAAAAAGGGGAAATACTCCGTACAGTAGATGAAAAAGACGTGGTAAATGAAGTGTTGAAGGAAATCAACAATTTGTAGATGCTCATTTTAATGAGTTAAAAAATAAAACTGCCAATGAAAAAGGAACACTGAACATAGAACAGTACAAACCTACCGTATTTTATTAAGTTTTGTATATTGTTCATTATTCAGTGTTCGTCGTTTATTACAACATAGATCTCATATTTGCTGAAAGGGTGTTTATATGAATTTAACGATCACAGAGATTTCTTTAAGGCTTCTGCTTTCTGTATTATTAAGTGGTTTCATTGGCTTTGAAAGGGAACATACAAAGAAGCCAGCAGGCTTTCGCACTCACATTGTAGTCTCTATTGGAGCTACTACTGTAATGATAGCTGGCTTAATGATGTTTAACGACTTTAACGCTTATACCAATATGGACCCTACTCGTTTAGGCGCCCAAGTCGTTAGTGGAATTGGTTTTCTAGGAGCTGGAACCATTCTTAGGGAGGGTACTACAGTAAAAGGGCTTACTACTGCTGCAAGCATTTGGGCTGTAGGTTGTATTGCCCTTGCAGTAGGAGCAGGTTATTATGAATTAAGCATGATCGCTACCTTCGCCGTCTTTATTACCTTAAAGATATTTGGAAATATACAGCATAAGGACGAAAGCACTTTTGAATTATACAAATTTAATGTAAAATATACAGAAGACTTTACTATTGATACCTTGTTTCAATACTTAGATAAAAAAACAATGCAACTTTTATCCTTTACTTATAATGAAGAAGGTGCTGAGTTTAGATTGCAAATCAATAAAAGCATGCATTATGTACAATTACTTAAAAATTTATCTGAAGAAAGAAAAATCTACCATATAGATACTAAGGTAGAGTCACAGAGATGATGAAGTCCTAGTAGTCATACATAAGATTAGGGTTCTAGGAGGTAATAAATTGGGAAATCATTCAAATTCATTAGATGAAATACTAAATTCTTATGCAATTAATATCGCAAAAGTAGAAGTAAACCCTACTAGTTGCAAATGGATATTACATATAAATAATCCAACACATTTTGATAAGGAATCTCTTGAAGAAGAGTTAAAAGGTACATTTTCAGGCTTACAATGTGTAGAATTTAAAAGTGCAAACAACCAAAATTCTACTAAAGAGTACCTGTCTAGAAAAAAAGAATACATCAAGCAAATCATTCGTAGCAAACATTCTAAAGTGTTTTTGCCTAAAAACAATTGGTCTATTAAAGATAACACCATTGAAATACCAATTTTTCTAAAGGAAGATTTTGAAGAATTAAGGCAATCAGATATCTGTGAGCAAATTCAGGATCACTTAAGAGAAGCTGATGGAGTGAGCTTACAGCTTAAATTCGTATATAAGGGTAAAATCCAGGATATGGCCCAAGAAATTCAAAAGGAAAAAGAAGATCTTAAAGTGCAGATCTCTAAAGAGTCCGCTAATATAAACAGCAAGAAGCCATCTCCTAGTAGAAGTACCGATAAGGTCATATTTGGAAAGCGAATTCCATCAGATGCTATCAAAATAGTAGATTGCGCCCCAGATGAACAATCTACTATATTAGGAACGGTATTTAAGATAGATTATAGAGATATTAAAAATAATAAAGCCATCATTATGTTTAACATCACAGACTATACCAGTTCTATGACTGTTAAATTTTTTATTGTACAGGACAAAAAAGAAGAAGCATTAGAGAGAATCAAAGGAGCTAGTGCCCTAAAAGTAATGGGAAGGGTTGAATACGATACTTTTGCCAGGGAATACGTCTTTATGGCAAATGGCATAGAAGAAGCTCAAATACAGGTAAAAATAGATGATGCAGAAGAAAAAAGAGTAGAACTTCACATGCATAGTCAGTACAGCGCTATGGACTCTGTAGCAAAGATTGAAAAAACCATAAAGAAGGCTTTAGCTTATGGTCATAAAGCCTTAGCTATTACAGATCACGGGGTTTTACAAGGATTTCCCGAAGCTATGGAGTACACTAGAGGAAAAGACATTAAGATGATTTATGGTGTAGAAGGCTACCTAGTAGATGATAAAAAAAGTGCTAAATGGGGTAAAAAGGATGGAGACTTAGATGGCACATTTATTGTTTTCGATTTAGAGACAACAGGTTTATCTTCTAGAAAGAATGAAATCATTGAGTTTGGGGCAGTAAAAGTTCACAATTATCAAATTGTTGAAACCTTTGGCTCCTTTGTCAAACCAAAAGAAAAAATCCCCATGAAAATTACAGAGCTAACAGGTATTACGGATAGTATGGTAGCTCATGCAGAGCCTATTGAAGCAGTGCTATCT
>CAZVEI010000117.1:2297-5950 GCA_964626295.1 uncultured Alkalibaculum sp. | reverse complement strand
GAAGAAATAAAATACAGAAAACTTCAGAATGAAAACGCTGAAGGCTATCTGCAAATGGTATCCGCGGAACGGAAAAAGTATGCAGAAGTCAGCTGAACAATAAAATAGCCTCCTCTAGCTCCTAATGCTTGATAAATCCCAAAATATGCCCATGCGACAGGTAAGGAAAATACAACATTTTTGTTTTTTAACAGTACGAAGAATACTAAAAGTACAGCAATAATAAGTACAATGATAGCCCAAGTTACATCAGAAATTCCAAAGCCATCTCACTGTATTTTTACTAACCATGCAGCAGTATTAAGAACTGTAGCTATAAAAATCCAACCTGTGTAAAGTCCAAAAGTCAATGGGAGTAAAATTCGATTCTTTTCATGAATCTTTAATAATTTTTAAGAATCAGAGATAAGGTAATGACAAAGCCAAATATAAAAACTACTGAAATTCCGATTGCACCTAATATGTTGATGATTAATGTAACTGCTAAAAACATTGCATTAATCCATGATTTATTTAATCTGTTCATACATGAATCTTGAAGAGGGTGCCACCACAATGGATCGAAATAGGCAAATTGGAGGTCATAAAAGTAGTGAGTAAACCAAGAGCAAAAATGCCTGTGTCAGAACGGGCAAAACAATTTATGTCCTTTGCCGCATTAAAAGGGCTACCAGAGGCCTTAGCTAAAAAAGAAAAAATACGTATTAAAAAAATAGAGCTATTAGAGGATATGGCAGTAGAGTTAGATAGGAAAATGCATCTTTTAAAATGTGGCAAAAAAGCTACTGTAGTGTATTATTCTCTAGAAGAATATTTGAGAATAACTGGTTACTATCATGCATAGTAGATACTAACATTTCATTTGATGATATATTAGATATTGAAATAGATTCAGCCAAAGCTATCCGCTTATTATATAAGAAAAGATGGAATAAGCTCCCTTTAAATTATAAATCCTAATGGAGCTTTAGAAAAACATAGGTATGAGACTTTTTCTTTTGCTTTAATTAACTGATACAATATATGATTTACAGGCGTAGGAAGTTTGTGCTTTTTACCTAGGGCTAGCCTACTTACAACTTCAGCAAACATTTCTACTTCTGTATTTCTTTTCCCTCGCATATCCTGCAGCATAGAAGTCATTTTACTGGACAGATACACAAGAATATTTATCCCTACAGTAGTTCTTTAACAAGATGGTATTATATATTGATCCCCCCTAAGCCCTTAGTAGTAAAAATTTAATAAGGTAACACATACATACATACACATACATACACACATATACACACACATATATATTAATAGAATAGAAAAATAAGGGAAGTGATAAATTTATGAGTACACTAAGTAGAGAGATCATGAAAGTACAGATACAAGACATCCAAGGTATAGAAGAGTTAGTATGTCGTATAATGAATTTTGATTTAGAGAATGCTTCTTCAAAACTTAGGGAAGTCTATGAAAAAACTAAGGACATGGCATATAATAATTTTACAATGAATGCGCTGTGTGAATCTCATGAAATTGATCGGATAGAAAATGGTATTATCAGATTAAAAAACGGAGAGATTTTAAAATCTAAGCTTTTAGCAGATATGTTTCTCCGATCAACTGAACTTTCTTTTCTCGTTATTACCCTATATAGCTACGATGAAGTTGATGCTAAAGAGAATGATATGTTAATGAGTATGTTTTTAGATAGTTGGGGTACAGCCTTTATAGAGTGTGGTGAATCATGGGTACTGAAAAAAATAGCTAAAAGATTAAAAAAACAGAATCTCTATACAACACATGCATTCAATCCAGGCCAAGGTGAAATTCCCATGGAAATGCAGATACCAATATTTAAAATTCTTAAACCAATAGACATTGAAGTGTCTCTCAATGCACACTACATGATGCATCCTAAGAAATCCATATCAGGTATATTTGGAATTCAAACAGTGAAGGACGAAAATTCAATAAGTCCTTGCGATATATGTAACCGGAGAGAAACATGTCCAAATGCCTATGCGTAATTAAGATAGATTATTCAGGTATGTCTATAAATTAGTTATATAAAGATATATTTTTTGTTTTTACAAAAAAATATTAAAAGAGTGACAATATATACCATATAATGCAGCAATTTTAGTTACAATTATGGAAAAGAACTTCATTTTACTAAGTTGTAGCAACCCAGAGATGTGGGGACTGTATCATATTTTCTTTTTCTAATTCATAAACATAATACATCCAATATGAGAATCAAGGAGGGATTATAATAGAATATAGTACAGACAAATGCTTTACTATTCATCAGGTTGAAAAAATATTGGGAGTTCCAAGAACAAAAATCAGGCATTATCTCAATAAAGAACTTATCTGTATTGAAAAGGATGAGCAAAGCGGCTATTATTCTTATTCTTTTAGCGATTTGATTCGCTTGGCCCAAATTGTGTATTATCGGGAGATTCTCGATTTATCAGTAGACACAGTAGAAAAATTACTTCAAACAACTAATATCGAAATTATTGAGGACATATTTTCTTCTCAAGCTAAGAAGGTAAAGAAAAGTATTAAAAAAGAGGAAAGCCAACTAAATTACCTCCAGTTTAATCAACAAATGATTGATCATGTGCACAAATTTAAGGACAAAATATCTTTAGTACCCTTTGAAACCTTTTACGTATTTCCTTATTCCTCCTACTTTAATACCACTCTATCTGTATACCCTATACTATATGGAGCAGCAGAATTTAGCTTTGATGGAGAAAATATTACAAAACAAAAACGCTGTTGTATTGTGTTTGAAAAAGATCTAAAGTACTTAAACGACGATTCGATTTATGAGGTATGTACCAATGAAAATGCAGTCAATAGAGAACTGAGTGTATATACTGTAAGTTTGACAAAAAAGGATATCGATGATTCTTCCTTGTTACTACCAATGATTCAGTGGTCAGCAAGACACTGTTTTCGTATCAATAACCCGATTTATTTAGTACACTTTTTCCCCTTTTATAAGGGCGAACAATCTTATAAATACGTAGAGGCCTATTTGCCAATTGATGTTCTCTAACGAAATAAAAGAAAATACATAGTATATTGCAATCCATGTTATTAGTTGAACCAATACCTATTATTAGGTAAAAGGCACTAAAACATGGATTTTTTAAATTTCATTTTTTTTAAAAAAATTACTTGACTCGGTTGTTACAACTCAGTTTACACTAAACTCAACAACAGATTACATACTCAAAAATTCGGATATTTCGTTAGGAGGGATTGATATAAAGGTAGGAGTATCACTTTATAAAAATCTTATGTTTAAAACATAAGAATGTTACTTTTAAAAGGATGGACCTAAGTAAAAAGAATGTATTGATTTTTAGGAAAGAGAGGTTAGTGATCAATGACTAAATTGAATCAACGAGCATCCTATAGGCAAAAAGAAGGTTTTAGTGTTGATATGTTTACGACAGAAGAATTACAGCAAATTCATTTAGCTACACTACGGGTCTTGTTCCAAACAGGTGTAAAGGTCTACAACGAAGAAGCCCTTAATGTATTTTCAGATAATGGTTGTTTTGTAGATCGCTCTAAAAAAATGGTACGCATTCCCGAGTATATCGTAGAAGATGCCATAAAATCTTCACCTAGTTCCGTAC
>CAZVEI010000117.1:0-2287 GCA_964626295.1 uncultured Alkalibaculum sp. | reverse complement strand
ATCCAAAACACGATATTGTATTAGAGAGTAATCGAGTCGCTTGGACAAATTTTGGTGCTGGCGTCAAATTATATGATGTATTTTCTGGTGTCTTAAGAACTACGACGACAAAAGACGTAGCAGAAACAGCAAGGGTTGTAGATTATTTAGATAATGTAGATGTCTATTCCCAAGCAGTTGTAGCTAGGGATACTCCTAAGGAAACAGGCGATTTATTAGCAGCAGAAGCATTTTTAACCAATACATCTAAGCATTGTCATCATATCGACCTCGTATCAGGCGCAAACGCAAGAAGATACATAGAAATGGGTGCAGCTATAGTTGGCGGCATGGACGAACTCAGAAAAAGACCTGTCGTATCAGCCTTAATCTGTCCTACAAGTCCTCTGCAGATCTCTGAAGAAGGCTGTGATATTATTATGGAGTTTGCCAGATCAGGTATCCCAATAAATATACTTTCTATGGCTTTGGCAGGAGGTACATCTCCAATTACTATTGATGGTACTCTAGTCGTACATAATGCAGAAGTACTTAGCGGAATCGTTCTAGCTCAATTAGTCAACAAAGGCGCACCAGTAATATACGGTAGCTCTACATCCACTTTTGATATGCAATGTGCAACTGCACCAGTTGGATCTCCAGAACTTGGTATGATTAGTGCAGGCGTTGCAAACTTAGCTCAATTCTACAATTTACCTAGTTATACGGCTGGTGGATAGGCTGACAGTAAAGTAGTAGATTGCCAATCAGGTTCAGAAAAAACCATCACCGCTTTATTGCCAGCAATGGCAGGTGTTAACTTAATTTATGGCTTAGGAATGTTAGATTTAGGGATGACATTCAGTTACGAACAATTAATTATTGACAATGAGATTGCCGGAATGGTCAATCGAGTTCTTAAAGGTGTAAGGGTTACAGATGAGTCTTTAGCAGTAGATATCATCAATAAAGTAGGTCCTGCAGGCTCTTTCTTAGGTCAAAAACATACTGTCAAGTACATGAAGACGGATCAATCTAGAGCAAAAATCTTTGACAGAAAAATGAGAAGTACCTGGGAAGCAAATGGCAGTGTATCCATTAATGATAAGGTTAATAAAATAGCACAAGAAATCATTAATGAACACCAACCAATGCCTATAGAAAAAGATGTATTAGATCAATTTAAAGTGATTATCGCTAGCGCAGAAAAATAATCAAAATTGGGCAATCTTAAATCCCCTAAAATTTATTAGTTGCCTTGACTTTAGCTAAAACTCGCTCATGTAGACTATAATTTGATCCTTTGTAATTTTACTAGATTCATGTAGGTGCATGGAACCTGGTAGTAATTAAAAAGTCAACAAAAGCTTACTATGAACGACTTTAGCAAGGTAGATTTCAAAGAGTTTAATGCCTAAACATACCCCTTTGGTGTAGGTGCATCAAAGGAAAAGTAAAGGGATTGTAACTCAAAAAACAATGCACGGACTCCATGCATGTATATCCATCCTCGTCTAGAGAAGAAAGTTGATCTATAGACGAGGAATCCTTTAAGAATAAAGAATACAGGAGGTTAACCCATGTCAGTTTTAGAATATATTAAAAACAGTGTAATAGCTGGAGACGATGAACAAGTAGTAAAAGATGTAAAAATGGCAATAGATATGAAGGAAGAACACTTAGCAATAATCAATGATGGTCTAATAGCAGGAATGAACGTAGTAGGTGCACGCTTTAAAGTAGGCGATATGTTCGTACCTGAGGTATTAATGGCTGCTCAGGCAATGGCAGCTGGTGTAGAATTGGTAAAACCCTTAATTGCGGATGGAGATATGCCAAATAAAGGAACCATTATTTTAGGTACAGTAAAAGGCGACCTTCATGATATTGGAAAACAATTAGTAGGTATTATGTTTGATAGTAATGGTTACAAGGTAGTCGATGTAGGCTTTGACGTACCTACTGAAAAATTTGTGGAAGCCGTCAAAGAACATAATGCTCAGTTAGTGGGAATGTCTGCTCTTCTTACTACTACCATGTTAGAAATGAAGACAGTTATCGATGCATTAGAAGCGGCAGGAATACGAGATTCCGTTAAGGTTCTCATCGGTGGTGCACCTGTAACAGGAGAATTTAGTGAGGAAATTGGTGCAGATGGATATGCTCCAGATGCAGGTTCTGCTACAGAATTAGCGGATTCTTTATTAGGCCTCTAAAAAAATTTCATCTTCTACTCTTACTAAAGAATTGAAGATGCTTTTTACAAATACCTTCAGGAGGTAATCTTGTGATAATTATTGGTGAATTA
>CAZVEI010000116.1:0-5953 GCA_964626295.1 uncultured Alkalibaculum sp. | reverse complement strand
GATTATTTGCTATTTGTAAAATTATTGTTTATACGTTGTTAATTATAAAGATTCCATGTCCATACTCTTCCTCCAGCGGTAAAACGATTACATCTGGATATCTAAATATAGCATGCTTATAGAAAGCCATCTTTCAATGGTTTCTTTATTTCTATCAGATAATATTAGAAATCACATCGTTTGTTGTAATAATTTTAAGTAGATCTATGGCAAAAATGCTGCCCTCTTCACTTATCCAATAGTGTGTCCATTTGCCCTCTTGTCTGCTATCAACGATGCCAGATTCGCATAAAATCTTCATATGGTATGATAGGGATGATTGTGGCATATTAAGTTTTTCTCCTAAGACACAAGCACATTTTTCGCCACTACGAAGTAATGCAAGTATTCGTAAGCGTCTTTCATCACATAAGGCTTTAAACACTTTTGCCTGCTCTTCATATGTTTTCGTCAAGCTCTCCACCTCACATTCAAAATTCTTGATATGATTAATATATACCTGAAATCGACTTTTGTCAATATTTTCTAATTCAATTTTCTAGTTCTTCAAACTCGACTGTCTCATAAAACTCAATTCTCTCCTCTAAAGTCGGATGAGTGTGATACCATGTTTTATATATATTAGATGGGCGTGGTAAGCCGAGGCTCGTTTGGGTGAGTTTTTCCATGGCACTGACTGCAGACTCTCGATCTTCTGTTAAGGAAACTTCGTAATGATCCGCTTCTACTTCCATACTGCGAGATACGTAGTTTGAAATGGGATTAAATAAAAAACAAAATAGATTAAGCATTATAATTAACAAGGGAATGGATGCATAGGTACTTAAATCTTTAAAGGCAAAAGCCTCATTAGACAATTTAAGAAACCAGGTTGCTAAACGGTACACTAAATAAAGAATCAAAAATGTTCCAATAGAGCTAAGGATAATATTCTTCCAAATATGGCCTTTTACATAATGTCCAATCTCATGAGCAGTAATGCTTAAAATCTCATCTTGTTCTAAATTATTAATGGTAGTATCCCACAAAACAATCCTCTTAGAATTAAAAATCCCAGTCATATAGGCATTCATAGTCTTAGTATCTTGACTTTTATCCACTTTATAAATTCCTGCATCTTCTACTCCTGCTTTTAAGAGCAAACCTTCAATCTGTTGGCCAAGTCTGCCATCTTCAATTGACGTGCTCTCATTAAAAATAGGATCGATTACTAGTGGCGAGATAAATGTCATAAAAATCGTAAGAGGTATAATGATGAGAGCTATTTTAAACCACCAAGTTTTGGGATGCTTGTAAATGATACTATATGGAACCCATAGAAATAATGAGGTGATTAAATCATTCATTACAAATCCTTTTATATTTAATTCAAACCACCTTAAAAAACTTTGATCCGTCAGGCCGTATTTATGAGGTAAGATATAAGACGAGTAAAAATCAAGTGGCAAATTGATGACAAACATTAGGCCAAAGAATATCATTCCATAAAGAATACCAGGTATAAACCACCCTTTCCCACTTCCGGTTAAAGTGCTTATCCTCTGTGATAAACCTGAAGTCAGAAAAAGCAAAGGAACTAAAAAGGTAAGTAATAACCCAACGCCCCAAACCTTTAAATTGTCTTTTCTATAAGAAAAAGCCTTCTCTTTTAACTCTGGGTATTCCAGTCTTAGTGCATTCATATTGTTTATTTCAGCAAAATAAACCACGGCTATAAAGAGTATTAATAATACGAAAAATAATAAGATTGCCATCTGTAGCTTTTTGTTCATTTCTTCACCTTCCTATCTAGAAATTAATATGCAAAGACAAAATCAATTATATAAAGGAATAATTCATTTTAATCCTTTAAATATCTATATATGAGTCATTATTTTATAATATTACTAAAATTAATTGTACGCTAAAAAGGAATCCAAGATTATCTACTTGGATTCCTTTTTCACTTACTTTAGGATTAAAGCTTGCCTAACCATTCATTACCTTTGACCTTACCTCCTGCCCCAGTCACCCTAAAGCGCTAGCGAAGGGTCTTGACCCAAAAGGAATGCAATGTGCTGGTGGCTGGCGCCGCTCATTTCCTATTCTTAATATAATCAATAAAAGCATCTGCCTGTTTATACAGATAAGTAATGCTTTTTGTTAGTTCAAGTTTTCCTTCTTCATTAACCTGTTCCATTCCATGGGCAATGCTAAGGCGAGGGCGATTCATGACGTCCATATTTGTAAAGCTTAATAGGGTCACTAAATGATCTTGTGCAACTAAAGTACCAGAGAGCCCTGGCGTTATTCCACTGATTGCCGCTGGTTTTCTGCTTAGAACTTGTCCTTCTGTTTGACTAATTGGTCTAGACAGCCAATCGATTGTGTTTTTTAGTACGCCTGAGAAAAAGTGATTGTATTCAGGTGTAAAAAACCATACGCCATCTGCTGCCTTTACTTTTTCTCTTATTTTCTGGACTTCTTCTGGAGCTGGATACTCTATATCCTGATTGAGAAGCGGAACACCACTAATGTCAAGAATTTCAAAATTTGCTTTACCCTCTACATAACTTTGTGCTATTTTAGCAAGCTGAAGGTTTAAGGATTCCTTTCTTAAAGAACCTACTATGACGACTATATGGATCTTTTCCATTTGCAATTCTCCTTTACAATATGATTAGATTATTATACTATAGCTATTTTACCATATTTATGTAGTATCTTTGCATTACTGGACAATTAAAAATCCTTTGATATTAGAATATATATTACTTCTACTCTTGATATGTCTGAGATCTATAAAAATAATATGAAAGTTTTGGTATAACTACTTTAGATAGTTTATTGATCCATTTTACTATTAACCCAACAAAAATCGCCGCAGCCACCGTACCAGCGCCAATTCCGTATAATCCATCCATGAATACAAAGGATAATACAATCGCTATAATAACAAAACTCGTATCCAATATCATCTTCATATTGCCAAATTTAATGGGCAGTACTTTGCATATAGCCATAACCAGCCCTTCTACAGCTAACACTACAATATCTGCCTTGACTTCAAGCCATACACCAATGCTAACCAACAATATGCCAATAATAGACAAAATCCATTGCTCATAATAAAATGAAAAACTGATATCTTGTATAAGCCATAGAGCAAAATCAGTAAAATACCCGAAAAAAATTGCTACAGGAAGCTGAAGCAATTGGATAAGCTTAATTTTTTTTCGTAAAATCAAAATTTTCATATTCTTTTCAAAAATCGTTATAAAAAGTTTGTAGGCATTATTACAAGATGAACTTGTTTTTCTTCTTCGATATTCTTTGTAAAATAACCAAATATCACATGAAAACACCATAAACGCTTTTAAAATATCAAATAATGTTATAATATGATAATAATACCATAATTATTCGTTAGAAAGTTGGTGTGCAAATATGAATTCTGACGTTTCTGATAAATCCAGGAGGTTAGACCCTACTAAATTTAATCAACTTTTAGACTATCGATTTGCTATAATAAGCTTTCTCATTTCTGGAGGAATTTTTTATTTCGTCCGATTTTTAGACGAGTATATATACCAAATTTTTAGAGTTCGTCAATATCTGATTTTTCATACTATAGTTGAATTCGCAAGTATTATCATGTGCGTAGCTAGTTTTCTTGTAGTTTACTATGTTGGAGATCGAGACAAGAGGCTTAGAATGAAGGTATTAGCAGGGATTTTACTCCTTGTAGGATGTATAGACTTTTGGCATACCTTCTCTTATAATGGCATGCCCGGTTTACTGGTACCAAGTTCTGTACAAGGAGCTACTACATATTGGATTATTGGACGACTTATATTAGCAGGAGGAATATTACTTTGTAGTTTTATTCCAATAGATATAAACGTACATTCCATACATAAAAGTGTTATTTTAGGTCTACCTTTATTTCTGTCACTTTTTATTCTTTATATTGTAAGCTATTATTCAACTGCATTGCCTCGCCTATTTATTCAAGGTGAAGGGCTTACTCCTTTAAAAAATTGGTTAGAATATGCAATTATTCTAATGATGTTTATCGCTTGTATTAATTTTCTTATAGAATATGGAGAAAGCAAACGAGACACACTTGCCTTTATGATTGTAGCCTTAATAGTAAGTATATTTTCCGAACTAGCTTTTACGGGCTATGGAAGCGTTTACGATACATATAATCTTTTAGGTCATGTCTATAAATTAATTGCATCTTATATGATCTTTCGATTATTGTTTATTTCCAATATTCATTATCCTTATGAAGAGCTAGATAAAGCAGAAAAAGAAATTAATCAATACGCAAACAACTTAGAGGTATTAGTACGAGATAGAACAGAAGAAGTTGAAATTGCAAATGAGCAATTATTACAGGACCTTGAATACGCTAAAAGTATACAAAAAGCTATAATGCCCATAAAGCATGAAAACTTTGATAATCTAGAAGTATATAGCGAATATATTGCCTACGAAAAAGTAGGCGGAGATTTTTACGGATTTGAAGATTTAGGTGGCGATCAATTATCCTTCTACATTGGAGATGTTGCTGGACATGGCGTACCAGCGGCAATGATGACCATTTTTTTAAAACAAACCCTTGTAATGTCAGATTTTCAAAATAATAATAAAAAAAGTTTACATCCCAAAGAAGTATTACAAAATCTTTACCGAAAATATAATGAAACAGATTTCCCTCTCGAAATGTACGCAGTAATGCTATACGGCATATTTAATAAAAAAACGAACGAGATGATCTTCTCTTCTGGAGGACTAAACACCTTCCCATTAGTTTATGAAGGACAAGGAAATGTAAAAATCATAGAGCATTCTGGCTTTCCAATTTGCAAGTTTGGTGAAGAATTTTGCAATTCCTTTAATGAGTACACAGTTCAATTACATAAAGGAAACAAAGTGCTTTTTTATACAGATGGATTAATCGAAATTACAAATACCCGAGGAGAAAATTTTGGTGAAACTCGACTAGTAAAATTAATGAGGGAATACGGCCATTTATCGCCCAAGAAATTGTCTGACAAGATTACGAAAGAAATAAAAAGATTTTCTGAAGACATAAAGCCAAAAGATGACATACATTATTTTATCGTTGAGTTACACTAAATATTAAGTAGGGACGCAGATTTTATCCCTACCAAATGGTAATTAATTTACATTCACTAACAAACTCGTATAAAGACTGAAGAATTTTTGACTTAAATTATACTATTTGAAAGAAGTGAAGAAAATGGAGTATGGATTAGAGTTTAAAGGAAACGACGATAATTCTTATGATTTCAAAATTGCTCAGAGTATAATATGTGGTAAATGGAAGAATATTATACTCTGGAATCTGCACATATATGAGGATATTCGATTTAGTGAATTTAAAAAGGCCATACCAGATATTACTACTAAAATGTTGTGTCAAGAATTGAAGTTTTTTTGTAACCATGGAATTTTGAAAAAAACAGTTCATAGTTGTATCCCGCCAATAGTTGTGTATTCTCTCACGGAAAAAGGAAAAAGCCTGGTGCCTATACTTGTGGCAATGGATGAGTGGGGAAAAGCAAATAGAGATATACTTGAAAACGAAAATGAAGAATAATATTTTAGAGGATGTAACGTTATAGGCCTGGTCTTCTATTTAGGCCCTCACAAGAAAGTGTTGACTGCACTTTACCAGCTAGTCCCTAGCATTAGGGATATTCCTTTTGCGTCAAGATCCTTCGCTACGCTCTAGGATGAATGGGCTAAGAACTAGGGTCGAAACAAAAGTAGAACTTTCTTAATTTAATAGCGAAAAGCTGCAGAACCTTTCGATTCTGCAGCTTTTGTCTTTTATTTATGTAGTTTTTACTCTAGAAATCTACTTCTTTTCCTTCGTAAGTATACTCAAACAATTTTTTCATTTCTGCTACAGATATTTCTCTAGGATTTGTTCCTGTAC
>CAZVEI010000115.1:0-5964 GCA_964626295.1 uncultured Alkalibaculum sp. | reverse complement strand
TTCCGCATTTAATGTATAAGGTGTAACCACCTCTCCAGATTGAATGATATTAGGGCTAACGATACCATTAGATAAAGGAATGACATCACCTAATAATCGGTCAAATTCTAGACGGAATTGATCTGCGCGAGTTGTAAAGTTATGATCTCTTGGCGTAAAACCCACTTCTAAAAAAAAGGAATGTTCCTTCATGATTCGAATAAAAAAAAGATGCGTTCCTAATGATTGTCTAACATATTGTACATCAGATAACATAAATAATACCCTCCTTGGTGGTATAAGATATCACACTACATTTTATGGTAAGTGATTTAGAATGTTCATGTATATAATAAATTCTGGTTGTTTTTATCTAATAAACGTAATGTGGATATAGCTGTCGCAAACAATATTTTTGCGATTCTGGTATTCTCCTTTTTGTAGAGGGTAAGAGGTAATAAGGGAAACAAGATACCTAAGTATTGAGGAAAGAAGTGAAAAAATTAAAAGATATTACATCCTATTATATAATTTGAATGTTCCTTTTTATCGGAATATATTATAAGATATATTTAAAATATAAGTTCGTTGGATAACTCGGAGGGATGGATAGAATGAAGAAAAATATTAAACAAAATCGTTATATGTTTGGACTTGGGACTCTTGGCCGAGATATGCAATATGCGATGATAAGTATGTTTCTTATGTATTATTTGACAGATATTTTGAATTTATCCGATTCTACAATGTGGTGGATGACTGGTGCTTTAATCATGCTAAGGAGTTTCGACGCTATAAATGATCCACTGATGGGGCTTATAGTTGATAATACTCACAGTAAATTCGGTAAGTTTAAACCTTGGATCGTAATTGGTGGTATTATAGGTGGAATATCAACTATTTTATTTTTTTCCGATTTTGGTTTAAGGGGCTTTGAGTACGTATTATCATTTGTAATAATATATTTTTTATGGGATGTAGCATTTGGTGCTAATGATATTGCATACTGGTCAATGATGCCCACCCTTTCAATTGATCCAAGAGAGCGTGAGAAAATAGGTTCGTTTGCAAGAATTTGTGCAAGTATAGGTATGTACTTAGTTGTAGTTACAATAATTCCTGTCACTAATGCACTTGGTGGAGATGCAAAGGCTTGGCAGACTATAGCAGGTATAATTGTCTTAATTATGCTAGCATTTCTTGTATTTCCAGTTTTTGGAGTAAGAGAGGAAACAAGAATAAGAGTAAGAGAGGAAAAAACTTCTTTTACAGATATGTTTCAGGTTTTGTTTAAAAATGATCAGTTAAAATGGGTCGCAATAGCTATGTCCGTTTTTTCTACAGGTTATGTCATTACTACTGGCTTTGGAGTATATTTCTTTAAGTATGCATATAAAGACGAAAGCATGTATTCAATGTTTGCTTTAATTTTAGGAATTACTCAGCTTATAGCCACAGTCCTTTTCCCTAAGTCTACAGAGAAATATAATAGAAGTCAGCTATATCGTGGTTCTATTATTTTGATAGTAGTTGGATATATTATTTTTTTCTTCAGTCCGATGAATATTGTTATTCTTGGGTTTGCTTCTAGTCTCATATTTACTGGCCAGGCATTTATTCGGTTACTGATGCTCATGTTCTTATCTGATTCAGTAGAGTACGGACAATGGAAATTAGGTAAAAGAAATGAAAGTATAACGTTTTCTGTACAACCATTTATAAATAAAATAAGTAGTGCTATTTCAAATGGAATAATTGGTGCGACTTTAATAGTTTCTGGAATTAATTCAGCAGCGACTCCAGATGACATCACAGAATCTGGATTATTGATTATGAAGGTTTCAATGATGATTCTGCCACTTATATTGGTTATAATTAGTTATATTATTTATTATAAATACTATACAATTGATAAGAATATGTATGATAAAATCATTTCAGATTTGATCGAAAGAGGCGAAATTAGGGGAGAATATGATTGATAAGGAGTTAAAATGTCTAAATTTTATGAAGTAATAGAAATGGAAGATGATAGCCCAATAAAAATACTGATACACTCTGTAAATAAACTAGAAATGCATTGGCATGAATCAATGGAAATAATTATAGTTTTAGAAGGCTCCATTAATTTAAGGATAGAGGATAAGCTTTTTATTCTTCAAGAAAATGATTTAGTACTTATTAATAGTAAAGAAATACATAATACAAGTAAAACGGATGGAGATAATATTATCCTAGCATTACAAATTCGTCCGGAACACTTAAATTTATTCTACTCTCAATTTTATAATATGAGATTTGAATGTAACTCTGTAAATTGCTCAATAGAGGAAGAAGAGAAATTTAATAGGATTCGTCACTATATGGGTAAGCTCATATGGGAGAGTAATAAAAAAACACAAGGATATAGATTTTTAGTAGGTAATGAATTAAATAGCCTTGCATATTATTTATTGAATAATTTTGAATATTATATAATAGAAGAAAAGAGTAAAGAGATTACTAATAGTGATATTGAAAGATTAGATAGAATTTTAATTTATATAAATGATCATATAGGTGAAAAGATAACATTAAAGGATATTGCCGAAAAAGAACATATTAATTTTTACTATTTATCTCATTTTTTTAAAAGTAAAGTGGGACTTAATTTTCAAGATTATATTAATATAATGAGAATAGAAAAGGCTAAAAATCTACTATTAAATTCAAATGCTACAATCACTGATATATCAAATGGATGTGGTTTTTCTAGTACAAATTATTTTAATAAAGTTTTTAAAGAGAATTCCAACACTACGCCATCCCAGTATAGAAATAACAATACCAGGATAAGCACTTCAGACGATATTGTGAAAGTAACACAAACAAAAACAAAAACGTATCTTGATGTAGACAGAAAAGCAGTATTTAAGAAGGTATATTCATATATTAAGCCATTAGACACTAAGGTAGATGATTATTTGATTAGTCCTGAGCACAAAAAAATAACTATTGATATTGAGGATAGTGTTGGAACTTCTTATACTCCATACTGGAACAAATTAATAACCTTTGGAAGAGCCGCCGAAGGATTAAGAGAAGGTGTTCAAAGGCAACTTAGGCAAATGCAAGAGGATATTAAATTTGAGTATATAAGATTCCATGGGATTTTTTCTGATGATATGATGATATACAGCTTAAGTACAGATGGACATGCAACATATAACTGGACATATGTTGATGAATTGTTTGACTTTTTTGAAGATGTTGAAATAAAGCTCTTTGTTGAACTGGGATTTATGCCAGCTGAATTAGCGCGTTCAAATGAAACATCAAAGTGGTGGAAAGCCAATATTGCTCCGCCAAAAGATATGAAATTATGGACAGAGCTAGTAAAGGAATTCGTTAAACATTGTATTAATAGATATGGATTTGAAGAAGTAGCCACATGGTATTTTGAAGTATGGAATGAACCAGAATACGAAGGTGTATTTTGGGCAGGTACAAAGGAAGAGTTTTTTGAATTCTATAAGGAAACAAGATTAGCCATTAAATCAATAAGCAAAGATTTACGTGTAGGTGGACCAGCTGTGACATGTGGTACATTGATAAATAGCACATGGTTAGATGATTTTTTAGAATATTGTAACAATAACAAAATACACCTAGACTTTCTGTCTATACATATATACCCGGAATATATACCACAAAGTGAACCCACAGAGCGAAAAAAGGACGTAAAAAAAGCAAATTTAAACAATGATGAATCAATGATAGATCTAAACAAACTAGACTTAAGTGCAGTTGATATTAACCAAATAGATTTAAGTAAGCTAGATCTTAGTAAAATAGATTTCAGTAAAATCGATCTAAGTAAGCTGGACTTAAGTAAAACGGACTTTAGTGCAATAGATATGAGTCAAATAGACTTAAGTCAAATAGATTTAAGCAAGATAAATTACAAACAAATAGATGCATATAAATTAAAAAGAATTTACCACAATGATGATCATACTTTGAATATGATTAATAAAGTTCATAAGATAATAGACGATAATTTAGATTATAAACCAGAACTTATAATAACAGAATGGAATGCTTCTTCACTGTCAGGTAATTATATTCATGACACAGCTTATATAGCAACCTTTATCATAAAAAATGTATTAGAATGTTTAGGGAAAGTGAACGCATTAGGGTACTGGACATTTACTGATATATTTGAAGAAAAGAAGCTAGGAATTTCACATTTTCACGGAGGATTTGGATTAATTAATAAAGATGGTCTAAAAAAAGCATCTTATTATGCTTATTATTTATTTAAGAAATTAGGAAAAAAAATAATAGACAAAGGTGATGATTATATAGTTACACAAGATGGAAAGGACATTCAGATACTAGCCTATAATTATGTGTATTTTGATGAATTGTTCTTAAGTGGTGATACCTCAGCATTAATCCATAAAAATAGGTATGATATATATGAAAAAAAACCAGAAAAAAGCTTTGAGTTTAACTTAATGAAATTTTGTGGTAATTATAAAATTACGAGATACTATTTAAACAGAGAAAATGGTTCTGTATACGATGAATGGGTAAAAATAGGGGCACCTGAAAATATGACTAGGGAAGAAATAAAATATCTAGATGGTATATCAAGGCCTAATATAAAGACTAAAAACATTTTAATAGAAGACGGTTACAGTATAACAGCACAAGTGCCCGTGCACGGAATAGAACTAATCAGTCTTGAAAAAATCTTTTAGTAAATATAGAAAAAATAAATAGAGATATATGTAAAAGTACATATAAAAATATAGCAGCATACTGTTTTTAACAGCTTCAAATAGTGAAGCTGTGTTTTTTTTGGGGTAATATTAGCAAAATTAATACCGTTACATCTATAAATTCATATATATATAATGTGAAATTTTAGTTATGATTCAGATAAGTTATTATAAATGACTCAAGATTTTACAATATAATATAAAAACGATCTAAGAGTCATTTATTATCAGAACAAGGTATTGTTAAAGTGGGCAATAGGCTTGCCCGGTAATTATATTGTAATAGGAGGATGAAATGAAAAATAAGGAGAAATCATTCATAAAAAAAATCATAAACAATAAAACAAAACGCCGTAGAGTAACATCTGTCCTTCTTATTCTTGCTATTCTAGTTACATCAGGAGTATTTTCGCAGCTAAAGTTTACGGGAATTGCTATGGCGGATGATGCACCAGCTAGCTGTGGCAAAGAAGAGCATACCCATAGTGAAGAATGTATGGAAACAACAGGGCATACACATTCTGTTGAGGAAGGATGTTATACGGAGAAGCAAAAATTAAACTGTGAAGAATTTGAGTATGCCCATTCAGAGGGTTGCCATAAGATCGTAGAAACATTGGACTGCGAAGAGGAACACGAACATACAGAGCCTTGTTACATAGAAGAAAGCGTTTTAATTTGCGAGGATAAGGAACACACACACGACGACAGTTGTTATGAAAAAGAACAGATAACCAATTGTTCTCTGCAGGAATCTATTGATTATCAATATATTTGTGATAAAGAAGAACATCGTCATACGGATGAATGCTTTGTGGATAAAACGGCAGATGTTGAGACAGTAGCCATATCGGAAAAGGCCTTTGGTAATCCAATAGCATCTGGAGATAATTTTACCTTGTATGAAAATACCGAGAAGGATGCTTTTATTAAAGATCCTACCTATGCAAAATTTTATGCTGAAAATCATCCTTTAGGCACAGCGGGTAGCTTCCATATAGTATCATTTGATACGGCTGATTTACAAGCACATACGAACGGAAATATTTTAGCAAATAACTTAAAAGCGACTTCATCGAACTTTGGTACTAATAATTATGGGGCAGAATTAAGTTATGCCGTCAATTACAATCCAATTACTGCAAGTAGTGGAGCTCATTCCGATAGCTACTTAGCGATCGGTAGTGGCAACACAACAGGTACAGCAGATAATGGT
>CAZVEI010000114.1:0-6008 GCA_964626295.1 uncultured Alkalibaculum sp. | reverse complement strand
ATAAATTTTACTATTATAAATTAAAGGTTAATTTAAAAGGTGAGTTTAAATTGAAAAGAAAAAATAGTTGCAAATAAAGTGGAGCTACCCGCCGGAATCGAACCGGCGACCTGCTCATTACGAGTGAGCTGCTCTACCGACTGAGCCACGGTAGCCTAAAAGGAATGATTATTATTATAATACAAATCATCGAAATTTAAAAGGGTTTTTTCTTTATATACCCTATACCATTATACATTCTATGATAATTTTCACAGCAAGTTATTGCATTAAAATGTTTTTCATTTTGCGTTTTACATTCTCAATTCTGCATCAATTGAATTTCCGTTAACCTACTACTGCTGCATCCTTTTTATGTTATAATAAATTTAGTAAATAGAAAGTCAAGTTGAATATTAGGGGGATCAATATGTTTAGAAGGCAATTACTACTGTCCATTTGTTTTGGAGTGTTTTTATTGTTTTTTGGCTGTTCTAGCCAAAAAGATCCTGTAAGTGTAGTGGATCAGTATACTAGTTTGTGGGAAGCAAAAAATTATGAGGATATGTATGCAGTCATTTCCCCTGAGGATCAGGGTAAGCTGCCTTTAGAGGATTTTAAAAAGATCTACGAAGAACTTTATACAGACTTAAATGTAGACTCCATAACTGTAGAAAATCTAGGCGATAAACAGAAAATAAAAGAGGAAATAGAAAAGGAAGAGGAAGTCAATATTCCTATTAAGGTCACTCTTGTGACAGAGTATGATGAAAAATCCTATAATACGGATGTGAATGTAATAAAAGAGGAAGTTGAAGGAAAATCCTCTTGGCATATTGATTGGGATTACAATTTGGTATATGAAAATCTTGAAGAAGGAGATTCCATAATTACAAGGACGACATTACCTGTACGCGGTGTCATTTCAGATCGCAATGGAAATAAATTGGCTGAAAATGGCACTGTAATTCAAGTAGGTATTGTCCCAGGAAGGCTTGGGGACATGAAAGAAGAGATGATCGGAGATATAGCAAAAGCTTTTTCTATTTCAGAAGAGTATATCGAGGAGCGGTTAAATCTTTCGTGGGTACAGGATGATTCGTTTGTAGACATTGTAAAAATACCTGTAGACCAATTGTCAAAAATAGAGGAGATATACGCTAAAAATAATGGAGCTACCTATAAGGAAGTAGTAGACCGAGTTTACCCCTATAAGGAAATTGCAGCTCATTTAACAGGTTATTTAGGTTATATTGAGGAGGAAGAATTAAAGGCTTTAGAGGGCCAAGGTTTTACTTCAAATAGCAAGTTGGGAAAGACAGGCTTAGAAAAAATCTTTGATAAGAGCTTAAGAGGAGTGCCTGGCAAAAAAGTAGCTCTTGTAAGTAATAATGGAACAGAAAAAGAAGTTTTAAAGGAAGAAAAGGCAAAAGACGGAGAGAATCTAGCACTTACTATTGATATAGAATTTCAGAAAAAGCTGTATGAAAGTATGAAGGGAGAAATGGGAACGGCTTCTTCTGTAAACTATAAAAATGGTGAGGTTTTAGCTATTGTCAGCTCACCTTCTTATGACCCAAATAAATTCATTTTAGGAATCTCTTCAGAAGAATTAGCTCATCTTCAAGAAGATGAAAAAAATCCACTTTTAAATCGCTTTACTAAAGTGTATACTCCTGGTTCTGTCTTTAAACCGATTACGGCTGCAATAGCTTTGACGGATAAGATCATCGATGAAAGCTTTACTATAAATGTAAGAGGGAAGGATTGGCAGAAGGATGAATCCTGGGGAGATTACTTTATTACTAGAGTAACAGACCCTGGAACTCCTGTAGATTTAGAGAAAGCTATGGTTTACTCAGACAATATCTATTTTGGTCAGGTAGCTTTAAAAATTGGGGAAGAGAATTTTATTGAAAAGGCAAAAGACTATGGCATTGGCGTAGATATAAATGTGCGCTATAGCATGAACCGATCACAGCTTGCTAATGAAAATAAACTTGTCAATGAAATTTTATTAGCTGATACTGGTTATGGGCAAGGGCAAGTATTAGTCAATATTTTAAACATACCAAAGGCGTACTCTGCCTTTGTTAATGATGGAAGCGTAGTAGAACCAAAGCTCATTGTAGACGAAGCAGAGCCTGTAAAAACAAATATTATATCAAAAGAAGTTGCTGCTAAAATCTTTAATTTAATGGTAAAAGTAGTAGAAGACCCTAATGGAACAGGCCGAGAAGTTTACATTGAAGGTAAGACTATTGCAGGAAAGACAGGAACAGCGGAAGTAAGCAACGCAAATGAATCCAATCAAAAGGACCAAATAGGATGGTTCTCAGCCATAGATAGAAGCGAAGATACCCCCTATATTACAACCATGATGATAGAAGATGTGCAAGGTAGAGGCGGAAGTCATGTGGTTATACCACTTGTTAGGAGTTTTATAGAAACGTATTGATCTTGCTGCGTTTCGATGGACGGGAAAATTTAAAAACTAAAATATTGATCGGTCATCCTTAAGAGCGCGAAGGATCTTAGATTCTACAGAAAAACCCAAAGTTCTCTTAAGTAATCTTACTCTTAGCAAAATACATCTCTTATTATAGCCACCTTCGGTGGCTTATTTTGTTTCCATCCAATAAATAAGAAATTTTTTCTAAAAAAAGAAGGAATTTACAGACCTATGTAGAATTATATAACGAAGTCTAAAGTGGGGTGATAGGATGGATGAATTGAGGTTAAAGGCAAAAACGTATTCTGATTTAAAGGAATATGAAAAGGCTTTTCAATTATATGAGGAGATAGGCAAACAGGATTCTAGCTATATAGAGAAAAAATGTCTTTATGGCTACATGTGGTGCTTGTACCGAGTGAAGATATCACATCCTAATGCCTTTTCTGAACAAGAGTATCCTAAAACACAGGAGTACATAAAATATATTTTAAAACATATGAAAAATAGTGATCTTCTCTATCAAATGACTGTATTTAAAGTACTTAAATTCTATAAATCAAAACAGAATTTTGAAGCTGAAAAGATTGATCAATGGTTAAATCAGTTAGACCCAAGCAAACTATCACAGGAAACCTATAAACTCATGATTAATAATAAAGAAACAGAACAACAATCCTATAAGGAATCCTGGTATGCCATAAAGAGCAAAGTTTATGAACACTTAGAATTGTACGAAGACGTTCTAAAAATCACCCAAGAAGCCCTAGAAATTTTTCCCAAGTTGCATAATAACAATAATATATGGTTTAGAAGAAGAATGGCAACTGCCTTATGGAAATTAGGAGACGAAGAACAAGCTATTAAGATATTAGAAGAGCTTATAAAATATCGAAGAGAATGGTATATCTACATGGACTTATATCGTATATATGTTTCCAATGGAGAGGATCAAAAAGCTTTGACCTATGCGATAGACGCCATACTTTCTCACGGAGATGATAGCAAGAAAATCAATGTCTTTTCTCAAACGGCTAAACTTCTACAGAAAATAGGGGACGATAAGTCAAATATTATAAAACAGTACGTTATTAAACTAAAATTAGAAAATCAATGGAGAATGTCTAGAGAAGAAAACTCTATCTATGAATCAAATAAGGAATCTATTGATACATATAGTATAGAAAGATACAAAAAAGCAGTGATGAAAATTGCCTATGACTCAAAGTGGAAGGATGCAGAGAAATATATAGGCTTGATTTCAAAAATATTTTCTGACAAAAAGGCTGGATTTATTAACTGCAATAATAATTCTTATTACTTTAGAATGAACGAGGTAAAAGACAAGAGACAAATAGCAGAAGGTCAAAAGGTGAAATTTTACTTAGGTGAATACTTTGATCCTAAGAAAGAAGAAAAGAAAATCCAAGCGGTGAATATTATTCTAAGTGATGAATAAGTTGGAAGGTTGGTATGTTGGAAAGTTGGAAGAGCTGAGTAACGAACAATAGTTGAACGATAGTTGAGCAATCGTTCAACAGTAGTTAAATAATTGCTCGGTTTCTTCTTGTCTATAGGCGAGTTTTTTCGCTCTTCAGTTTTAGACTTATTGCTCAATCAATAAAGTTTCCAATATTCTAACATTCCTGCATCCTAAGTAAA
This sequence comes from uncultured Alkalibaculum sp., assembly GCA_964626295.1. Classification (GTDB taxonomy): domain Bacteria; phylum Bacillota; class Clostridia; order Eubacteriales; family Alkalibacteraceae; genus Alkalibaculum. The sequence continues at coordinate 1,915 of CAZVEI010000114.1, read as the reverse complement.
AAATTTCGCTTTCCGCTTTCAGCATCCTGCGCATTTTAAGATAGTTTTAAGACTCATATACTATTCTTATAGTAAATAATACGAAGGAGCCATATGAAATGCAGATATCTACTAGAAATAAAATCATCCTTTTAATTATGATCGTAAGTATATTTATCATAACTTTCTTAACTTTCATGACAGGACATTCTATTACATAAAGAAAATAGTCATATTATAAGATAAAATATATAATATGAACTACTAAAATTAAAAATTCATTTAATGGATTTAGGCTACTAGAAGTAGCCGGTCCACAAGCGATCATTAGAAACTCTTATTTTAGTTCCTCATCCCATTTGATGATGTCTTCGTAACGATTGCTGACATCTATGACGGTTATTTTTTTGTTGAATTTGTCTACCTTACGCTTCATTTGGCTTGAGGCTTTTAATACGGCACCGTTTTTTGTAGTTGAAGTGCCTCTTATGAGTTCATTTAATGCTGGATCATTTATTATTACAGTAAATTCATCTCCATCTATTTTTTGAAACTCCTCTAATAAAGCCATATAGGCTTTAATGCCAACTACGACTGGCTTTATATAGTCTTGATATATAGACTTTTTACATATTAATTCCTCATCTTTATAAATGGTATATCGAATTTCAATATCTTCCCCTTCGTAATAAGCGGGAATCCCTACTAAATACGCTGTAATCATTGCATACTCCTCTAATCATGATGTATTTTTCTTTATTATACTATACAAAACCTCAAATATCTAAACCATTCACACAGATTATAACAAAAAATTTTATCTGTCTTGACCTTAACGCTACGTTAAGGTGTATATTATCCTTGTAGGGAGGTTTTTTATATGGAATACACAATTCAAAAGTTAAGTAAAATAGCAGGAGTGACTACTCGTACATTAAGGTATTATGATGAAATAGGAATTCTTAAGCCGGCGAGAATCAATTCATCAGGATATCGAATCTACGGGCAAAGGGAAGTGGCTTATTTGTTTTTCCCGTCCAACCCATTCTTACAGATTTCTTCCTTCTCCACCTTCTGAAGCTGCTTAATTGCATACTCCCTTCTCATAGCTTCTTGCTTTGTAGAGGTTTCTTCTACGTATACTAGCTTTACTGGGCGCTTTGAGCGGGTGTATTTGGCGCCCTTGCCTTCGTTGTGTTCTTTTGTGCGGCGTTTTGGATCTGTGGTCCATCCTGTGTATAGAGAGTTATCTTTACAGCGGACCATATAGACATAATACATGGTTTCCTCTCTATTCGTTTCTAGAGTTTGGATTAATGAAGTAATCGATCAAACTTGGGCCATCATCAAAGAAGTTTCTAGAAGTTTTTCCGCTTCTTTCTGTAAATCTGTTTTGAGAAAGATTTGTATTTTGTCTGCTATCGTAAATCATATATGGTACAGGCTCGGAGGTATGTGTTCTGTTGGCAATTGGCGTCATATGATCTGGCAGAATCATAATTCGGTAATCTTCTTTTGCCTTATCTAGTGCAATTTTTATTGCTCCCACAATTTTCTCATCGATTAACTCTAAGGATTTTATTTTTCCCTCTAAATCTCCTTGATGACCGCATTCATCTGGAGCTTCTAAGTGAATGTAAATAAAATCATCTCCATTTAATAATGCTTCAATGGCCGCTTTGCCTTTTCCATCAAAGTTAGTATGAATAGTACCAGTAGCCCCTTCCACTTTTACAGGACGTAAACCTGCAAGTATACCAATGCCATTAATTAAATCTACTGCAGAGATTACAGATCCCTTTAATTGGTACTTGTCATAAAAAGGGTCTAGTTGAGGTTTTTTCCCTTCTCCCCAAATCCAGATGGAATTAGCAGGGTTAAACCCGCGCTCTTTTCGCGCAATATTAATAGGATGATCTTTAAGTAAGTCATAAGA
>CAZVEI010000113.1:0-6107 GCA_964626295.1 uncultured Alkalibaculum sp. | reverse complement strand
TACAGTAGCGTATGGACCTGGGGACATAATTAAAGTGTCTTTTCTTCGTATGCCGACAATCGTGGCAGAGGTACTGTGCCATAGATTAATCTCCGATAGATTTTGTCCTAAATAATTGCTATCACCATTTAACTCTATTTCATAGGGTATAAAAGGATTGATTCGATTGAAACGGCTGGTTTTATCAACAAGCAGATTAATCTGTTCTATAAGATGTTTATTTTCTTTTTGTTGTTCTTCTATTGTTTTAATAACTTTGTTTTTTAGCGATGTTACCGTATCAATATCTTTGTGATGTTGCACAAAGTAGACGGCATTTTCACGTGAAGTTATCACAACACCGCTACCTTTTATTGATTTTACAATTTGCATATCCGACAACACACATATGGCTCTTCTGGCTGTTTCTGCAGATACACCATACTGACTTGCTAATGCAGATCGAGCAAATATTTTATCCCCTACCTTATATTGATTATCTGCAATTTTTGCTGCCACATCTGCCGCAATCTGTTGGTACCTAGGATTTGTTATTTTAATTTTTTTATCCATTCTATTCTCTACCTTTTCTTTTTATACTTAACTATACTCTATATACTTAATTCCTTGATGTCAAGCACCCCAGTATTTTGGTGAAGAAGCAAGCCCCTCCCCAATAGTGTTTATATCCCATAATCTGTATTCTTCTCAGTAATTATATCATCTATGTCTTTATTCGTCTTTTCATTAATAAATTGCATGATTCTATAGCCATACCTTGCTTTTGCAAGAGACAGTAGAATAAAAAGACACACCTCATTTTTTATTATCATATATTCTATTCAATATTTTAGTTTTATAATTAAGGGGTTACAATGTTTTTAAATATTATTGCACATTATTATTGACTAATGTTAAATTTTAGGTTATACTATGTACAATTTTATATTCGATATGAAGTAAATGTTACGAGTAGCAAGTTTTCGAGTCTGTCACGTATGAATTAATATAAATTCAGATAAGACTACTGCAATTGTGAAAATAATATTGAAAAATATTCTTATAGAACTGGGGTTTGTTTAGGATCATATGGTCATGAACTATGCTATGAAAATCATGGTATAAAGCTAGCTAGATAGTGAAGCTTAAGCACTCTAACTCTATTACGTAAAGTAATGAGTTAGAGTGCTTTTTTCTTTTATTCACATAAAATACTTCACTGTATAAAAAACAAACTACTATTTAAGGAGGCAACAAATGAAAGAAGGAATCGATTTTATACATCTGTACATGAATAACAAAAAATTGAGCGAAAAACATTTACTAAAGTGGACTGATTGGAAGTGGCAAATCAAAAACTCTATTAAAAAAATTGAGACTGTTGAAAAAATATTAAGTGTTTCTTTTTCTGAAGAAAAAAGAAAGAAGTTACAAGAAACTTTAGATGCATTTCCTATGGCAATTACACCTTATTATATGTCTTTAGTTGATTCAAATGATTATGAAAATGACCCTGTTTTTAAACAAGCATTTCCAGATACAAGAGAATTGGAAACATCAGATGCTGATATGCTTGATCCTTTAGGGGAAGAAGAAGATAGCCCAGTTATTGGGATTACTCATCGTTATCCTGATAGAGTTTTATTTCATGTTAGTAATTTATGTGCAATGTATTGCAGACATTGTACGAGAAAAAGAAAAGTGGGTGACAAAGATTCTATACCCAGCAAAGCAGATCTTCTCAAAGGAATTGAGTACATAGCGAAACATACGGAAGTAAGAGATGTTCTATTATCTGGCGGAGACCCACTTATGTTACCTGATGAACACATTCTTTTTATATTAGATGAACTGGCTAAAATAGATCACGTTGAAGTCATTAGAATAGGTACTCGAACTCCAGTCGTACTTCCATTTAGAATTACGAATAAATTAGTGGATTCACTAAGCAAATACGATAATCTGTGGATTAATACCCACTATAATCATCCAAAGGAATTAACCTATGAAGCAAAAACGGCAATAAAAAAACTTACCCAAATAGGTATACCTATGGGAAACCAATCTGTTCTATTAGCAGATATTAATGATTGTCCTATAATCATGAAAAAACTCGTTCAGAAATTAGTCCGTTTTAGAGTAAGACCTTATTACATCTATCAATGCGATTTATCTGAAGGTCTTGAACATTTTAGAACTTCTGTGGGCAAAGGAATTGAAATAATGGAGAATTTGAGAGGTTATACAAGCGGATTCGCAGTTCCCACCTATGTTATTGATGCTCCTGGTGGAGGTGGGAAAATCCCAGTTGGTCCAAACTATATCGTTTCCTGGTCAACAAATAAAGTTATTCTACGAAATTACGAAGGTGTAATTACTACATATCAAGAACCAGATTGCTATAAACCTACCCTTTGTGATCTAAATTGCACCGACTGTAATCTACAGTTTGAAATAGATACTCATCATAATAAAGAGCTAGTTGGCATTAATAAATTATTGGCAGATTACGATGATACTATTAACTTAACGCCAGTGGGGTGAAATCATATGTTTGATATAATTGAAAAACTTGGAAACTGTACTATTCATCACGGAAAATCCAATAACAGAATCTACCTTATGGAATACGATTCAAAAGATGAGAATAGTATAATAGATCGTATAGAAGATTTAGCAAAAAAAGAAAAATACGGCAAAATAGTATTAAAAATACCTGAAAATGCGGTTCAACAATTTTTAAAAAGAGAATATCATATTGAAGGACAAATTCCAGGGTATTTTATGGGTAAAGAAAATTGTATTTTTTTAAGTAAGTTTTTATCACCTGAAAGAGCTAGGTCGGATAAACAGGATCTATGCAAAAAAAATATAGAAATTGCACAAACAAAACTACAAGTAGTACCAAAAAGCTTACACTCTAGTTTTACACTAGAAAAAATGGATGAAAGGAGAGCACCAGAAATGGTCACCTTATATAAAAAAGTATTTCAATCTTATCCTTTCCCAATATTTGACACACACTATATCATTGATACAATGAAAGATAACATCGCATATTTTGGAATATATTATAATAAGGAACTAATTGCTTTATCCTCAAGTGAAATTAGCTATAAGTATAAAAACGCAGAGATGACAGATTTTGCTATAGATCCAGAATATAGAGGTAAGGGATTAGCAAAGCAGCTCTTAAATACAATGGAAAAGAAAATGAAGAGTCAAGGAATCCAAACTGTTTATAGCATAGCAAGATCCTTATCATTACCTATGAACTGTATCTTTTCAAGTTCAGGATATAAATATGGTGGGACATTATTAAACAACACACATATTTCAGGTCAAATTGAAAGCATGAATATTTGGTATAAAAATTAATATATATTACTTCCATAGAAAGTATTACAAACAAAAATAAGTAATACGAACCAATTTGAGTAGGAACATTTAGATAAAAGAAAAGGAACTTACCAATAAAATTTCCCTGGCAAATTCCTTTTCTTATTTCATTCTATTTTCCGTATTCAAGTCCCGCAACTTCTCTTGCTTTTTCAAAGACTTCTACTACCTCTATGCTTATATCTAATAGTTCATAGCAAGATGTATAGTTTTTTTCTTGAATCATCTTATTAAAATCTAAAAATTCTTCTACTAATCGACTTTTCCACTGATTTTCATCAATATAAGAAGAATCTCCACTGCAAGTTAAGGTATATCCATCACAACTATTGGCAGATGATGGTATATAAATCTCTCCTAAATCGCCTTGTATTCGAATGGATGGTTTTCCGTGGCAATCCTTTGCAGCAACACAGGAGCATTTAAAGCCCTCATATTCCATAATAAGAATTCCTGAAGTATCAATTCCTCTAACCATATTTGGAAAATAGTGGACTTCTTTTGGCTTTCCAAATAATCCTACGGCAAAATGAATATTGTAAATATTTAAATCCGCTAATGCGCCACCATAGTATACAGGATTAAAGACATTTGGTGTCTCTCCACTTTTAAATAAATCATACCTGCTTGAATATTGTATAAAATTCAGTTGCACAATCTTTATTTTCCCTAGTTTATCTAAATTGCTTTTTACAGATTTATAATTTGATAAATGTCTTGTGGTTATCGCCTCAAAAATCATTGCATTATGATTTATTGCAGCTTTTTTTAAGGCATATGCTTCTTCTACAGTTGTAGTGAAGGGTTTTTCGCATATGACATTTTTATGATGCTCTAAGGCCTCTAAACTATACTGAAAGTGAAGGCTATTGGGTAAAGCAATGTAAATAGCATCAATATCCTTGTTTTCAAGCATTTCTTTATAACTACAATACCTCTGTGGGATATTCCACATCCTTGAGAATTCAAGTGCAGTGTCAGGATTTCTTGAACAGATTGCAGTGAATTCAATTTGACTAAAATCTTTTAAAGCATCTAAAAATTCACGCACTATAGGACCTGTGCCCACAATACCTAATTTCATATGATTTTCACCCTTATCTATAAATTCTTTTGTTATATATTATGCCTATTAAGGGCACGATTTATGAAAATCCAGAACCCCTGGCAGAGGATGAGATTTTAAGGACCATTGCAATATTTCGTTACATCAATCCTACAGCGTGTATCCGAATGGCTGCAGGAAGAAATTACTTTAAAGATGGCGGCAAAAAAGTATTCTTGTCTGGTGCCAATGCCACGATTACTGGGGATATACTGACTACTGTTGGAAATAATACGGTGCAAGATAAAGAAATGCTGTGTGACTTGGGGTTTGATTTTACCTCAAAAAGCTAGCCTGTGTCAATACACACAGACTAACTTTAATTAAGTTAAATAAAAATCTATATATGCCTTGCTATTTCATTTGCTTCTGCTACTGCATTAAGTGCTCTTCTCGCTTTACAAGCATCCCCAATAATATGGTAAGGTATATTAAGATCTTTACAAGTAAGAATAATACTTTCACTATTATTGGACCTTGAACCAATTGCTATTACCACACTATCACATTTTATTTTTGTTTTTTCTCCATCCTTTTCAACAATTACTTTGTCTTCTTTTATTTCAAGGCATTTTGTATTTACCATTGTTTTGATTCCTGCTTCGTATATACTCTCATTAACAGCTATCTTTCTCAATTGTCCTAGATCTTTTCCTATCTCATCAAGCATCTCCAGAACTATTACTTCTTTTCCTTCCTCTGCTAGATGTTCTGCTACTTCAAGACCCACTAAGCCTCCGCCAACTACAACTATTGCTTTACCATCTACTGGTTTTCCCGTGAGAACTTCATGGGAGTTTACTACATGATATAAGTCTCCCCCTGGTACATTTAATTTTAATGGAGAAGCACCTATTGCAATAATTACTTCATCGGGTGCTATTTCTTTAATGACATCTTCTGTAACTGGAGTAGAAAGACGTATTTCGATACCTGCTTTTTCTGCTTGTTTGCCCATGGATAATACTGCATCTTTCATTTCTTCTTTTCTTGGGGCCATTCCTGCAACAACAAATTGACCTCCCAGTCTTTCATCTGCTTCGCATATTATAGGATTATGGCCACGTTTTTTAAGTGTAATTGCTGCTTCTAAACCTCCAATGCCTGCTCCAGCTATCAAGACCTTCTTTGGATCATTGGTAGAAACTAATTTATTTTCTTCTTCTAAACCCAAAGCTGGGTTTCTTAAACAAGTAATATGTGGCATTTCTGTAGACACAAAACCATCAAAGCATCCTTGATTACATCCAACACATCTGACTATGGATTCTACATCATTATTTTTGGCTTTATTACAAAAGTCTGAATCTGCCAATTGAGCCCTTCCCATTACTACCATATCTGCCTTTTCTTCTTCAAGAATTTTCTCTGCTTGAGCTGGGTCATTGATTCTTCCAACAGCAATTGTGATCATACCAGTTTCTTGTCTAATCTTACTTGCATTCTCAACATTAAATCCCCTTGGAATATCAATTGGAGGAACCTCATATTTTATTCCTGCAGTAACAATATTTCCACGGGATACATCCAAGACATCTACCCCGGCTTTTTTAGCTAATTTACAAAATCTAATTACATCTTCAATCGTTAAACCGTTTTCTAGATAATCGTCATGTGCATCTAT
>CAZVEI010000112.1:798-6153 GCA_964626295.1 uncultured Alkalibaculum sp. | reverse complement strand
ACTTTGTATTGCTTTTTATTGTAGGAATCGTTCCTATTTTAGAGGCAAATATAACAGGTCAATCACTAAAAATTTACTAAGAATAGGCATTCCTACCTTGCCTACCTTGCTCATTTATTGGTTATACAATTCCATGGACCGAATTATGATTATGAATTTTTTGGGCCCTGCAGAACTTGGAGTTTACGCCATTGGAGCTAAAATGGCACAAATCAGCTTGCTTATATATACTGCTTTTGCTGGTGGTTGGCAGTACTTTGCTTACAGCACAATGAAAGATGTAGATTATAAGAAAATGATGGGAAAGGTATGGGAAATTTTATTTATTCTCTCAAGTTGTTTTTACTTTTTTGTATTTTATATGAAAGATTTTCTCTTTAAACTTTTATTTGAAGGGGATTATGAGAGGAGTGTAGTGGTTTTCCCTTATCTTTTATTAGGTCCATTGTTGCTTATGCTATTTCAGATCCTGAGTACGCAACTTAATGTAGCCCGAAAGACCTATTTTACACCTATAATCCTTTCCTTAGGTGCTGTACTAAATGTCCTTTTAAATTTTCTTCTTATTCCACAACTAGGAATCACAGGTGCAGCTATTGCTACTATTATTGGTTACTCAGTGTCTCTTATTATAGCCATACTTGTAGTCGCCTGGTGGAAGAAACTCATTATCATAAGGCAAGAAGTACTTAGATTTGCATTGACTTTTTTTATACTATTTATCCTTGTAAATATAAACTTTAATTTAATAAGCAAAAGTTTATCTTATCTTTATATCATCTTGTGTATCTTGTTTTACGGAAAGACATTTATTTTATACGTAAAAAACATTATTTCAAATAAAGAAATGGGTGAAAATCATGAGTAAAAAGGTGATTGTATATGGCAATACCATTCTAAGTAAAATGTTGTATTATGACTCCTTAAGTCACAAGGAATTTACTATTGTAGGTTTTACCGTTGATAAGGAATATCTTCAAGAAGAGTCGTTTTTAGGATTGCCTCAGATTGACTTTGAAAATATAAGCCAGATATACCCTCCTGAAGAATACCATATGGTTGCCATTTTAGGAGGATACAGCTGTATGCGAAATCGGGAGAAAATGTACTATAAAGCAAAAGAAAAGGGGTATTATCTGAGAAATTACATCAGCTCCACTTGTGATATCACCCCTGAAATCGAGATGGGAGAAAATAATTTAATCTTTGGACAAACTCATATTGGTATGGGTGGAAAAATGGGGTCTAATAATATCATTAGGCAACAGGTTTATTTAGGTCATGATTTTACTATGGGAAATAATAATTTTATTGGTGCAGGGTGTAGAATTGGAGGCAATTGTGTTATTGAAAATACCTGCTACTTTGGATTAGGAGCGACAATTATAAATAATACTGTAGTAGCTGAAGAGACCTTAATTGGAGCAGGTAGCGTTATCATTAGGCATACAGAGCCTTATTCAAAAAACGTGGGAAACCCTAGTCGAATCATAGGCCATCATAAAGAAGAAGGTATCATGATGAAGGTGAACCATGAATAAGATTATCGTCAATTTTGCCCCGACGGGTCTTATACCCCAAAAAAAGGAAACCCCCCATGTACCCATACAAAAGGATGAAATCATTGAACAAGTCAAAGAAGCTTATGAGCTAGGCATATCAATGGTACATCTGCATATACGAGATCCTTATACGCAAATGCCTTCCTATAAAAGGGAGATATACGGTGAAATTATTGCAGGGATTCGATTATTTGCCAAAGATTTAGTCCTATGTGTATCTACAAGTGGACGAATGTATTCGGATTTTGAGAAGAGAAGTCATGTATTATCCTTAGTGGGGGATGAGAAGCCTGATATGGCAAGTCTTACATTGAGTTCTTTAAATTTCAATCATCAGGCCAGCGTCAATGAGCCAAGTATGATTGCACAATTGGCAATAGAAATGCTAAAGAGAGGAATTAAACCAGAGTTAGAAGTATTTGATTTGGGAATGGTCAATTACGCAAAATACCTAATAAAAAAACAAATACTTAGGCCTCCTTATTACTTTAATATTATATTAGGCAATATCGCCTGTGCACAAGCGGATTTATTACATATCGGGTCTATTATAAAGGATTTACCCCAACCATCTTATTTTTCTTTAGGTGGTGTTGGAAGATTTCAGTTGCAGGCTAACTCCTTAGCCATATCCATGGGATATGGCATTAGGGTAGGTTTAGAGGATAATATCTGGTATGATAGGGCTAGGACAGAATTGGCAACCAATATTCAGTTATTAAAAAGGGTAAGGAAAATAGCAGATGCCAATGAAAAACAATTTATGACGCCATCAGAGCTTAGAAAACATCTCCACCTAAAAGAAGGATTTGGCCAATATGGCAGTGAAACTCAAGAAGAATATGGAGATAGAAGATAAAATTAATGTAGAATATAAAAGAATATTAGAGGCGGAGATCTATATATTGATTTCCGTCTTTTTTATGTGAGAATATATGTATGTACTAATCCAATCAAAATATGTACTGTCAAAACGCCAAGGTACTTCATATCCTATATATTAAGGTATGTAAATTTTTCATTTAGATAATACCATGATAGGAGGCAATATGGATTTCATATTTGGATTAGATTATCATAGCATTTTATACCTATTGGCAATAATGATATTTGTAAATTTATTATTATTTATATTTAAAATCAAATTATCATCTATTGTTTTTTTAAACGTCATCTCACTGTTTGTAGTATTTATAGAACCAGCTCCATCTGATGTATTGTTCGCCTCATTAGTAGTATTTGGATTAAGGGACAGACTTTTTACATTGGAGAAGTACTATAGGATGAAATGGATTATTTGGTTTATAGCATCCTATATTTTAGTTGCCACAATATCTATGCTACATATTACAGACTATCCTGCAGGCTTTCGATTTTGGGGAATTACGGTGTATCTAGCAGTGTACACTATGTTTATCTACTTCTATTCAAATGAGAAAAATTATTCACAGATACTCTTAGCCTATGTCTTGGGGAGTACTATCGCAGCTATTATTGGAATAATGGGGTATACAGGTGTGTTTTCAGAGTACCTTTTATTTGACCAATACAGGGTAAAATCTTTATTTAAGGATCCCAATGTTTTTGGAGCGTTTTTAATACCAAGCATATTAATCTTAGTAGGAGATATAAAGTCTAGGTGGTTATTTTCAAGAGAAAGTACAAAAAAGTTCGAAAAAATAGCTTTTGGATTGATCTATATTATTTTAATTACGATTAATGCTGCAGGATTAGTAATTTCTTTCTCAAGAGGAGCATGGGTTGCACTTGTTTGCAGTGTAGTTGTTATACTTCTACTAAATTTTAGAAAAATTGGTTATAAAAGAACGATGATTATTGACGACTTCAGCAATTTTTGTGAGAAAAAGCATCGCAATTTTTATAGAGAAATTGCATTGGATCAGAACCTATCTTTCAAGCCTTGGGTATATGCACTAATGCTGGGAGAAAGGATTATCGCATTTTCATATGAGTTCCAATGTAATACAAATCATATTACTCACAGAGCAGCACATGATAATGATTTCTCTATTTATGGACCAGGAAAAATACTCTTAAAAGAAGTAATCAAGGATTGTTTTAAAAATGGTATGAAGGTATTTGATTTCGGATTAGGATATGCAAGATATAAAGCGGAGTGGGCAGATGATAATAGGTATATAAGAGAAGTCGTCTTTTCAACTGATAGCGTACTTTCGAAGATCATCTATAGTAAGTATTTTTTAAGAAAAAGACTTATCGAAATTCTAAAGAAATACAAATGCTATGACCATATTAAAGTAAATACTTTTGGTAAAGTAAAATATTTTATATCAGGAGGGTATTTTAAAGAATTTAATGAAGCTATTGCCAATGTTGGACATAGGAATTTAAAAGAGTTGATTAGAAATACCTTAAGTAGAGGGTTAGAATCAATTTATTCAGTTAAAGAGTACACAATGTTTGAAAAGATTTTAGACAAAAGCGTTCTTCAAGAAGATATAGGTACAATCGCTCCTACAAAACGAAAGGGGGGAATATTAAGAGAGGAGATAGATGGTAAATCTTGTAGTGATTCAATATACGAGGCAAATTTAGATGATCTAGATTTTTTATGCCAAACAGGAAATGAAGAATCCTCTCAAATAGTAAGAAGATTCTATAAAAAACAAAGATGCTTCGTAGCAAGTCACGAAGGTAAAATAATTCAATATGCGTGGGTAGATACGAAAGAAATGGGAATACCAGACATAAAATATAAAGAAAAAATGGAAGCAAAGAAAGCTTTTATTTATCTATATATTAAAGCTGAAAATAATAGAGATATTGACATAAGTATTCAAATTATAAACTATATAAATAATTTGTTATATAAAAATAATTTTAATAAAAGTTCTATTTGTATAAATAGTAAGAATCCAACATTAAACAAGTGTCTTATGAAGGCAGGATTTCAACCTACTCAAAAGATAAAATCCATAAAAGTGCTTTCTGTAAGTAAAATAAAAACCATATAGGATGATAGGATTTCTGTAGGCATTCTAACTAAGGACATTAGGTATTGCAGCTCAAGATTTGATTATAGATAAAGCAATATACGATAAGGCAAAAAAGAACGATATGGAATAATTTGGGGATAACTTTCCTTTTAATTCATGATAAAACAGTATATAATAAGAGAAATAAAACAGACAATTGTTATGAGCGGCTTATATAGATTACAAAGGGGGAAGAATAATGGATCAAGATACAAGAGAATTTCTAGAAAACATGATGAAACAAATGAATTCAAAATTTGAAAGTCTAGAAAAAGCCCAGAAAGAGACGAATTTAAAACTTACTGGTTTTGAAAAAGCGCAAAATGAAACAAACATAAAACTTGAAACAGGACAAAAAGAAATTGTTAAAAAGCTCGATGGAGTCATCGATGAAGTCGTGAGATTAAGAGAAGATGTGACTGAATTAAAAGGTGATATGGAAGAATTAAAAGTAGATTTAAAACTTGTAAAAATAACCACCGTTGAACAGGCAAATGAAATACAGAATCTAAAATTATTGAAATAATAATTGTGCTATATAACTATTATAAAAGAATTTATGTGTAAAATAAGCATGAATAAAGTAAAACAAATCCTAATTGTAGGGTAGTTTACATTTATTCATGCTTTTTTGTTTTCAAAATTAAACCTATTAAACATATTGACAAAGTGTGTAAAAGTAAATATAATATACTAAACATATCAAAATAGTTTATTGCAATTAGGAGAGGGGATATAAAATGAAACTTTCACCACAAGAACAACGGCTATATGAG
>CAZVEI010000112.1:447-744 GCA_964626295.1 uncultured Alkalibaculum sp. | reverse complement strand
CAAAAGAAAAAAACCGAGTTGAACGTATCTTAGACAGTTTTAAAGGACGGAGACCAAAAATTGACATAGAAAGGGCAAAGTACTTTACAGAAAGTTTTAGGGAAACAGAAGGGGAATCCTTAATTCTTCGTTGGGCAAAGGCTTTACTTAACTATGCTACAAATGCAACGGTTTGCATAGACGATATGCAGCTGATCGTCGGTCGTTCTGGAAAAAAAGGTAGGTATGGACTTATATATCCTGAGTTAGATGGTGATTTTTTGGATATAGCCATAAAAGAATTGTCCAACAGAGAAA
>CAZVEI010000112.1:0-437 GCA_964626295.1 uncultured Alkalibaculum sp. | reverse complement strand
AATTGCTCCTTATTGGAAAGGGAAAACCTATCACGAGGCTTTAGCAAAAGCCCTTCCAGAGGAGACCATGAAATATACATATAATCCTGATAATTCATTAGAATCTCGGTTTATCGTCAATGAAACCTCTTCTTTTCGCTCATCTATACAATGGGTACATGATTATGAAAAAGTATTAAAAATTGGTTTTAACGGAATCAAACAAGAAGCATTAGATGAATTACAGAAATTAGATTCATTTAGTCCAGTAGATAATACGGAAAAGAAAGATTATTTACGTGCAATCGTTACTGTATGTGACGCTATTATTCTCTGGGCAAAAAGACATGGGGATTTAGCACTGGAGTTAGCTGACAGGGAAAAGGATAAGATACGCAAGAGGGAATTAGAAATCATTGCGCAAAAGTATGGTTTCACGCTGGCCACTCCAATGAAAG
>CAZVEI010000111.1:0-6205 GCA_964626295.1 uncultured Alkalibaculum sp. | reverse complement strand
CAAAAGAGGGTGTTTTAAAGCTTTTAATCTAATAATAATAATAGATTAAATTAAGCCTACTAAACACTCTCTTCTCTATTGTTTTTATCCCAAACTTCATATAGGTCAAATACGTGGTGATTATCTTTTTCCCTATATTTTTAGCCCTGTATCCAAGCACAAAAATCTTTTAAGTTTAGGCAGATCTCAAATACTGTTTAAAAAAGATTATTCAAACTATCTTGCTACTCAAATTTCTCTCACATACCCTCCATTGATATGACAACATTCTAAAAAATTGCACAATTACATATAACGGCCTCAAAACACTATTATTGCATCGAAAAACAACCAAAATCTGTATCCGTTTTCTATAAATTCATGATGGGAATCGTTAATAATGAGTCGCTGATGAACGTTTTCCGTCATTCAATATTAGTAAATGGATGTAGATAATGCATTAATTTTTTTGCTGAAAGTGTTATCTCACATCGATAATCATTAAAATCTTGCGCAATTTGAGTTCTTAGACAGTGATTAAAATAAGTTGCTAGTGAATTTTTAGATATTAGAAGGGGATAGTCATTAGATTCTTATGCAATTTGAGTTATCGCACATTGATAATGGCTAGAAATCATTGCAAAAGGACCACATACTTCCTAATAGTCGAAATAAAAAAAGACTTAGAGTTGAATTTACTCTAAGCCTTTTATTTGATAATACAATACGGTGTATTTTGAATATTTGTTTATTTAATATCCCCAAACTCTAAGTTCTGCAATTTCCATGCGAGTACCTGCTGCGGGCCCTTCGCCTGGATTTCCATCACCATATTCTAACCCCTCTGTCAATACTAGTTTAATGTAACGACCTTCAACATTTTCATTAAGTTCAAACACGTCGTAACCAGGACTTTTACTCAAAGTCCAGTTAATAGCTCTAACCCATGTTTTATTGTCCTTACTTACTTCAAAGTATCCACTCTTATACAATCCTCTCCATGAGGCAATCTTTATTGGAGCTACTAAACCAAACTTTGTTATGGTTTTTTCTTCTTTCATATCAATAATAAAATAGTAGGGTAGAGGAGTTAATGGTGTATTCCATTTGGCACTCCAACGAGTCATTTCATCTCCATCTATCATCTTATCGGGTGTATTTCCAAGGTTAATATACTCTTCATCATCACTCATAGAAGAATTCCAATCAATCACCTCCCAATTTAATTTGTCCATTTCAGGAGCTATTACCTTAAGATTGATATTTACAGTATATGTTCTCTTTTCTCCAGTAGCACTTATTACATCAAAATTCACTGGTTTTGTGAAGTCCATATAAGTGCCCATTGGAACGTCTGATTCAATTGTAGCATTATTAGGTATACTTAGTGACATTGTCAATTTAGACAAGTCAGTAGAGACTGTACCTTCAACTTCAACGTTTATAATATTATTAACGGAACTCTTAAGGTCAGCATTAATTTTTTCTCCGTCGGGTAACATAATAGAAAGTGCTGTCACCTCATTCCCACTTGTTGGCACCAATACATCAGCTTCTTGACAAGAAAATATCATTAATAAGCATAAGATAGGTGTTACTAGAATATATTTTATTTTTTTCATGTCGTTTATTTTAATTACCATTTTTCAATTTGAGTACAAAGTGGATTATTGTTAATCTCTCCAGTAGGTATTGGGAAGTGATAATATCTTTCTTCAAATACTCGGTCATTCATATCAACATCCACTACTTCATAATTTAGCGTTTGATTTGCATTCTTAGTAATTTTCATTCCATGCATCCGTTTTCCATCTAATACTTCATGAGCAATTCTCCATCTTCTTAGGTCCCAGTATCTTTGTCCTTCAAAAGCTAACTCAACTGTTCGTTCATCACGAATTATTTGTCTTAAGCTAGATTGATTTGTTTCTGTTATATTTGGTAGATCTGCTCTTTGACGAACTTTATTAAGTGGTTTTAGTGCATCTTGTGATTTACCTAATTCGTTTAATGCTTCAGCTTGATTTAGTAAAACTTCAGCATATCTTATTTCAGTCCAATCTTTAGTTCCTTCTGTATTCATATTGGATACATCTTCATCTAGTAATTTCCGAATATAATAACCAGTAGTAGTAGTGTTAGGTTCTGACTCGCTCCTAAATTCCTTAAAGCCATCGGCACCTCCTACAAATGTTTCAATAGTTCGACCTTTCCACTGAGCCCCATTATATAAAATAGAAGCATAGAAGCGAGGTTCGCGATTGCTATAAGGATTGGCTGCATGTTCAGGATTTCCCCAATCAAAATTGCTACCATCAGCCATTTTATAAAGATCAACCATTTCTTGGGTTGGAACAGCTATACTCTTGATTTCTTTATTACTTGAAGGGAAATCTCCAGAGGGAGAGTATAATTTATCGAAAGTAACAGAATGCTTTACTTCTCCATGAAATCTAAATCCTAAAACAACTTCTTTTGTATCATCTTTTTCAAATACATCAGAGTAATTTAGTAGCAACTCATAATTTTCACCTTCTTGGTCTATTACTTTTTGAGCAGCATCTGCAGCTGATTGCCATTTTTTAGCAAAAAGCATTGCTCGAGATTTGAAACCATTAACTGCCCCATTTGTAAGTAAGCCTAATCTTTTAGGAGGCCAACTATCAGGTAGATGTTTTGCAGCAAAATCAAGATCTTGTTCAATAAAGTCCCATACTTCATTTTCAGGGCTTCTAGCTTTGTATGCTTCGGCTGGTCCGTCAAGTTTTTTTCGCAACACGATGCTTCCATGATTTTTTGCTAGCATGAAATAAAGATAAGCTCTAAAAAACCTTGCTTGTGCTTCGAATTGTAGACTTACTTCTTTGTCATATTCTACATACGTATCTAATCCATATAGAAACTCATTTATTCGTCTAATACGCGCATACTCGTACGAATAATCACTTAATAAATTAGATGAAGGGCTTATATTACCGTTGTAAATTAGTTTGTTAACGTCTCCACCATAAGTTCCCATTACACTATTGTTGTATCTTAGTATATCAGAAAATCCATCTGTCATACTAACTCCAGCATACTTTCTTCCATATGGTCCATATTCATAGATAGGTTTATAGAAGCCATATACATACAAATAGGTGTTTTCTATTGATTTCCATGCATCCAACTCTGTGTATGCGTATCTTGGATCAGGGTCTAAGTAATCTGAGCAACTTGACATTGATAATGAAAAGATCAAGAGCAATAATAATATTTTATTTTTGTACATAGTTTATTAGTTTTATAATGTTATACTTAAACCAAATTCGAAAGTTTGTTGTTGAGGATAATATCCGTTGGTTATCTCTGGGGCTTCAGGATCTAAATTATATTTATTTAATCCAGACCATGTCAATAAATTTGCCCCAGTTAACATTAAACGAATGTTTTCTAAACCCCAATTTTGAACTATCTCTTTATTAAGAGTATATCCAATCTGTAGATTCTTTAATCTAATATAATCTCCTTTCCTAAGCCACCAATCTGATGCCCATCCATTTGCATTTCCCATTTCAGCTGCTCTTGTTGAAAGTCTTGTAAACTCTGCATTTGGATTATCAGGTGTCCAGCTGTTTTCGATTAGGAAATATGGAGAATTACCATTTAAGAAAAAGGGTCTTGTGAGTTGAGTTGCATCTACAGCACCACTTGGATAAACACCACTTAGATAAACATCAAATAGTGCTGCTCCTTGAAAAAACATAGATAAATCAAAGTTTTTCCATGAGGCTCCTAAATTAATTCCAAACATTAATTCAGGAATAGTTCCATTTCCAAGAAATGTGTAGTCTTGTGCACTTTCAATTTTACCATCACCGTTTATATCTACATATTTTATATCCCCTGGTCTAATTTGATCTTTATTTAAATGCGAAAGAGTTGGCGAGTTTTCAATTTCCTCAACTGATTGATATAATCCATCTGTTTTAAAACCTACTTTTTGTCCCATTTTTCTTCCAGTACTTTTCAAATGAGCAGGAGTATTTGGACTTTCGTTCATTCTTATAATTTTATTCCTAGACCATCCAACATTACCTTCAATATTATATTCAATCTCCCCTATTTTGTTTCTATGAGACAATATCAGTTCTAAGCCTAAATTGCTAACTTTTCCTCCATTTATTGTTGCAGGATAATTTCCTCCCAGGGATGGTGGATATAATGAACCTCCACCTATTAGAATATCGTTAGTTATTTTGTAGAAATAATCGAGCTCCATTCCAAAAATCCCTTTATTAAGCATGAATTCCAGTCCTGCATTATATGTGGTGGTTTTTTCCCAAGTAATGTCTCTATTTACTTCGCCAGCAGTGTATATAGAAGTGTATTCTTTATCTCCTATATAAATTGTTGCAGCATTGTGTCTCATTAAATTTAGATATCGAAAATTAGGTATTGCATCATTACCTAAAACACCAGCAGAAAATCTTAATTTTAAATTTTCTATATTGTCAGCGTACTCTCTAAAAAATTCTTCTTCTGATAATCTCCAGCCTAAAGAAGCAGCTGGGAAAAAACCCCATCTTTTTTCTGGAGGAAAGCGAACGGACCCATCATAACGAGCAACTAACTCTGCAATGTATTTTCCACTGTAATCGTAGTTTATGCGACTTACAAATCCAGCTCTATTGAAATTTCCGCTTCCTCCAGTTATTGCATCAACTTTTTTATCATTTAATATTTTTTTCCCAAAATCTAACTCATGAATTGTAGTCATATCAAAATCTTGTACGGAAGCTCCAAGTCTTTCATCATTTGCTTCAGATTGCTCATAAAGTAATAATCCCGATACACTATGTTCTCCGAATAAGTTATTGTAATGAATTGCTGGCTGTAATGTTATTCTCTCTGCTTGTGGAATATTGTTGGATAGATATGCATCTTGAGATGTTCCATAATCCGTTTCAACTAAATCATACTGTTCGGTATAAACATTATAACTATTCATCATAAAGTGTTCTCTCCATATTTTTTCAGTAGAATAGTTTTTGTCATAACTTGCTTTCACTTTAGCACTAAGACCTTTGACCCATGGTAAGTCCCAATTGAGAGTCATCGAACTAGTAAAAATATTAGAAGTTGTTTTCTGATAGCCAGACTTTTCATTATATGCTATTGGATTTATTTTGGGGCCAGTCAGATTTGCAGCTGTAGGCAATCCATCATATTCGGTTGGTATAAATGGAAGCATTCGTTGTGCTAAATATATAGGGTTGTTCCAAGATTGATTTCCTGTTGACCAATATCCACTAGCTCTGTTTTCTTGACGAGCACCTATATCAACTCCTAGACTTAATCCCTTTTCTAGATTTACGTCTAAGTTCACTCGCATATTATATCTGTTATAATCAATTTTATCAATTATGCCATCCATTCCTAAATATCCCAATGAAATAAAATATTTAGCCGTTTCATTACCTCCATTAACGTTAATGTTATGATTGTGAGAAGTAGAACCATCTTTCATTAGTTCTTTGTGCCAATCTGTATCTACATATTTTCCTTCAGGATCTCCATTGACTACTTTGTCATAGATATCTTGTGAGAATAAAGGCTCTAAACCATCCATTTCTCTAGCTTTATTATAGTATGTAATGAAATCAGGTCCATTTAAAAACTTTGGATAGTTTGTATTTTGATTGTAAGAAACCTTTCCGGTGTATGTAATCTTAGGCTTTTGTTTGGTTCCTCTTTTGGTTGTCACCAATATAACACCTGCTGCACCTTGCATACCATAAACTGCTGCTGCAGTTGCATCTTTTAATACAGTTATAGACTCAATCTCATTTGGGTCTAAACTGTTGAAGCTTCTCTGAACATCATCGACAATTAGCATCGGTGAACTGCTGCCTAAGGTAGATCTACCCCGAATTAATAGATTAGCCGATGCTCCAGGAAGTCCTGAGTTTTGTGTAGCAACAAGTCCTGGTAGTCTTCCTGCCAAAGATGCTGATATGTTTCCAGTTGGTGTTTTAAGAATTTCATCACCACTTATTTGCACAAGCGATCCAGTAACACTTATTTTCTTTTGTGTTCCGTAACCAACAATAACAACTTCTTCTAATGCTTTGGTATCTTCTGTCAATACAATGTTAACTGTGCTTTTATTTTTAATTGGAACTTCCTGCTTTAAATATCCAATATAAGATATTTGTAAAACTGCATCGTTAGCAACGTTTAAAGT
>CAZVEI010000110.1:0-6217 GCA_964626295.1 uncultured Alkalibaculum sp. | reverse complement strand
GAAGGAAGAAGAACAATAAACAACATAGAAAAAGGCGTGATAGAGCCTCCTTGTGGCATGCGAAATAAAGTAATTTGGTTAAGTACATAAGCTACAGCTACAGCAATTGCAGAATATGTAAGGGCCTTTATATTGTTTTTATCCCCTTTTTTACTTAACTTAAAAATAAGTGCAAAAGCTAGTACAATGAGAGCTACTACAAACATTTGACCTTGTATCGACTCAAAAAAACCTTGTAACATAAAAAAACCTCCTACTTTTTTCGCTTGGAGGTGGAGGTATTAACTAAAAAACCGCTTCCCTACGCCAGCATTATCTGGATCAGGTCCAAAGGGTTAATCTCAGCCAAAAGGCTCCCCTAGCGAAAAACTCTTATTTAATTTATTTCTATTTATTATAGACTTACTTGTACAGTATGTCAATGTTCTAATTCTGTTTAAACAAAAAACTTGTGTTTTAGGCCATATTCTAAAGCTGATTCTACATTAACTCTTAAAGGACCCTTTCTTCGAATGACAAAACCTAGAAGCTCTCCACTTTCAAACGACAGAATTCTTTCACCGTCTAAAGCAATGGTGCCCTTTTGGGTAGGCTTTGTTACGTACATTTGATTTAATTCCATCTTTAAAGGGCTCTCACATTCTACAACAGTCATTTTCCCAGCAGTGAAAGGAGCTAACACTTTATTAGGGCCACAATGTAACTTAGTGTGATACCCAAAGTCATCAGCATGAGTTGAGAGTGCTTGGACACCTATAATTGATGAAAATCCGATTGAAGCAGGATGAGCTCTAGAAACAATTAGTTCCGAAATATCTTTTATATCTTCTATTGCTCTATTGCCTACAAAAATCTGATTGGTAATAGCTATATCAATTAGGGCGTGGTCTATAATTTCTCCATTTTTATAGACCTCAATAATTTTATCTTCAATTATGTAATCCTTCTGGATTCCATATTCGCATAGGATTGCAGCTGCCATGCCCACTGTTGTACCTTCATGAAATTGTGGATAAACATTATTGGTTCCGGTAGATACAGGAATAATTGGTATGTTCGTTTTTTTAGCTGCAACAAGTCTACTAGTTCCGTCTCCACCTAATACAATAATGCAATGGACTCCTAGCTTTATAAACTCATTTGTAGCTTGTATCGTATCTTCATATGTCCCCATTACTCTATAATCTAAGATCTCTACGTCTGCCTTTAGGTCTCTATTTATTTCTAGGCTCAATTTTGCATTAGATCCCATATCACTATTGTCTGGCATTATATATATTTTCTCTACTCCTAAATCTTGAGCACCTAAAATCATCCTCTCCATAAGGTTGACTTTTTCGTGGTTGCCAATTGTAGTAGCATAGGAGTATAGTCTTCGAACGTCTTTTCCTGAATTTGGATTCGCAATTATACCAATGCTCTTCAAAATATCATCTCCGTATATTTACTTTCGTACTATTCATCCACATAAGACATAGCAACAGCACCTGGTCCTGCATGTGTTCCAACTACAGCACCTACGATGGATTCAACGATATAGTTTGCATCGTACTCTTCTACTAGTATCTTTTTTAAATCTTCTAAATACTCTGTTGCCCCTGTGTGAAGCATATATACTGGCTTATCTTTAAGATTTACTTCCTTTTCAGACAGGTAACTCCGAATGCAATTTAGTGCCTTTTTTTTACCTCGCACTTTGTCTTTTGCTACAAGCTCACCATTTGAAAAAGTTAAAATAGGCTTTATATTTAACATACTGCCAAAAAAAGCTTGGCTTGCTGATAATCTCCCACCTTTTTTTAGGTACTCTAATGTATCTACAATCATAAAAGTCACACATTGATCAATCATACTGTGTACTTTACTCACAATTTCTTCTCTCGTTTTCCCTTTTTCAACCATCTTAATAGCATGGTGAACCATTAAGGCCTCCCCTAATGTTACCATTTTAGAATCAATAATGCTAATTTTATCCGTATCTAAAGTATTTTTTGCTATCATTGCTGAATTATAAGTGCCACTCATAGTTGAAGACATAAAAATACCTATGATTTCATCTCCAGCATCAATAATGGATTTAAAAGCATCTATAAATTCACTTGGAGTTACCTGTGAGGTGCTAGGAATACCGTTAAAAGATTGAAGCTTTTCATAAAACTGACTAGGGGATATTTCTTCACGATCTCTATAGGATTCTCTCCCAAAATGAACGGTTAAAGGAACGATCTTTATATTATATTTTTTTTCTTCTTCAAAACTGATATCACTAGCGCTATCCGTTATAATTTGAATTGCCATATAACACCTCTACTCTTCTGAGTATTTATTTGTAAAATAATCTATCAGATTATCTAATGCTTTCATTAAAGCATATTCTTCTTGTTTATTTAATTCTGTTACAATATCGTGTACCATATTATTATGGAAAGATGTGTGCTCTTCCATAACAATATGAGCGCTATCTGTAAGATTCACGAGAACTACTCTTCGATCTTTTTCACTTCTTTTGCGCTTAACAAAACCCTTCTTTTCTAAATTGTTAATAGAAGTAGTAAGGGTTCCCAAAGTAATACCTAATCGTGAGGCTATTTCACTCATAGGTTTTTCTGCCTCATCAGCAATTGCCTCTAGTGTGTGAATTTCTGTAATAGATAAATTTACGCCTAAGCTTCTTATAAATTTTTCTTCTGCCTTAAGGACTAAATTAAACACGATTACTAATGCCTCATTTAATATGCTGTGTATATCTTTCATAGTTATCACCATCAATTTAATTTGATAATCAAATATCCCTTCAATTATAACCTTAAGGTTTTTTGTCGTCAACTACAAGAAAACAGTAGTCACCAGCATTCAGCCGGCAACTATTAATGTTCTAAGGTCAAGCCTCATGAGTCCAGAGACTCTCTCCCCGAAGTGAATTTAATTGACCCTAGCCGATGCATTACCTTCTTCAAAACATAAAACTTGCATCCTAAAATGCAAGTTTTATGCTGTCAATTAAAAAAACATAACTATAATCAACCTATAAATGCTTAAAATCTTTGAGGCACTTCCTCTATAGCAGCTTGGCCAAAATATTCATATAAAATTTGTTCTCCAGGCTTGATGATTTCAAAGGATTCATCCCATTTCTCAGACAACAATTTTTCTAGAATGGATAAGCTACCTTCTTCTACAATAAAATGTAAATTTGTCTTCTGTGCAAAGTCTTTAGCTATATGGCTATAGTAATCCAGGTCATAAGCATTTGTATCGATTAGCATTAAATTTTCGTAGTGCTTAAGCATTACACTAAAAATACGCTTAGCTTTTTTTTCTCCATACTTTTCCAAGCAATATTTGTATTCTACAAATAAACTCTTTTCTCCATTGATCCAACCTTTAGTTAAAAAATATGTATTCTTTCTAATATCATCAATGTCTTTGCGATTACACAATAGCATAGATATGCAATCAGATGTTACAGGAAAGACAATATTACAATGAGTTGCCTTTAGACCAAGTATTGAGTTGCCGCAATTGCCATAACCTAATAAAATATTGTCATAACCTATATGATTATCGATGACCTTTTGAAGTTCACTTCTCAGTCGATTTGGTTCATTGTGTAAAGTAGCATTCATCCACACTATATCACCAGTAAATTCGATTTTTTCCATGCTCTTCGCAACTTCGTCTTCGATTGTCTCACATACTACTAATAGATTATTCATGTCTCCCTCCTAAAAGCGTCTTCGATGCTTTAGACAACTAGTCTTTAGCCACTAGCCGCTAGATTTAGCATTTCTAATGGGTAAGCCTTTGGATTTATGATTTCTTATTTTATTGTAATGTACAAAAAACATTTTGTCTACAATGAAGAAATTGCATATAACTGGAAATAATCACTCAAGAAATAAGTACTTCCCCAACCAACAACCTTATCCTCGTCATCTAAAAGTTTTTGTTCAATAACCATTACAGGATCTCCATCATTAATTCGCAAATTGTCTACTACATCTTTAGATGCTCTTTGGGCTTTTATTTTCAATTCTTTTTGTATGGCAAAGAGAGACTTTTTTTGAGCTACTAATTCTGGAAATGTAGCATAGTTGATTTCCTTTTCTACTACAGGCATACCCCGATAGTAAGGAATATATTTCAAATCATACGCTACAGGTATTTGTTCAATGAACATCAGTCTTCTAACTAATATGAGCCTTTTGTTTTCAGGTATTTTCATATTATAAATGGTTTCCATGGTTGGCTTGACTACATTAACATCTAGTAACTTCGTTTCATCTACACTACCCTCAATGGATTTCATTTCATTAAAATACAAAATATACTTATCTTGATTTGGCTCACTTACGTAATTTCCTTTTCCAGGTACAGAGTAAATATATCCTTCGGAAGATAGAAGAGTTAGACTCTTGTGGACAGTCATTCTTGATACATTATATTGTTCAGAAAGCATATTTTCAGAACAAATAGCATTACCTGGCTCAAGTTCCCCTGAATTTATCTTTTTCTTTATATCTTCGGCTATAACAATATAAATTGGCCCTCGCATATGACTCTCCCTCTATTCTTACATAACGCAGCAATTTCATATATATCAAAGTCTACTCGAAAGCATTATACAATTCACTCTGTTCCTATCTAAACATCTAAAATACATTTTTAGGTCATTCCCTGTAAACTTATACCTTTGTATTCTTTAAAAGAGTACTATTATAATATAAGATCCTTCTTTGTATTTCGCTATTATTAAAGATTTTTGGGAATCTTTAGGCTGTATATTCGACAAATATTAAACATGAGTTTTTATCATTTACAAGTGAAATTTGTTCATGCTATTTTGAATTTACTAATAAAATATGTCTACTTTATTATAACAAATTCACTTGAACTTGTATATACAACTAAAAATAATTACCTAATCTTATACGTTTCTTCCTCTGTAACTACGTAATCCATACGAATATCATGAGCTTCTGTCGGTATTTTATCAAAAATAAAATCTTGTAAGACAGGAGCAATTGTCACTAATTTATCCGAACACATTGATAACAACTTATCATAATATCCACCTCCGTAGCCCATTCGATCTCCCTCTTTCGTAAAAGCTACTCCTGGCATAATGATTAAATCAAGATCTTTTGCATCAACATGTTCACATTTATCAGAATCCAGTTCTAGAATCCCATACTTTGTCATTTGGAACTCTTCTGGAAACGATTTCGTTCGTCCCAAAATTAAAGTTCTATCGCAATATTTGCATATTGGTGTGATTACATTCTTTCCCATTGAGATACACTCACGTATAAAGTCATAGGTATTGATTTCCTTACCATAGCTGACGTAAATCATAATGGTCTTGCTGTTTTTAAATTCATCCATTTCTTTTACTTTTTCAAGTATGATTTTACTACGGCGATTTAATTCTTCGTCACTGATTTTTTCTCTCGCTTCTAAAACCTTTTTTCTTAATTCTTTTTTATTCAATAAAGGCACCCCCGATTTATATATAATTTATTATACCATAATATATAGCAAATTGTTCTCATTGCTTCTATGGGTCACTCTTTGTATTTTTGTTTGAAAGTACTGAGGTAAGGGAATACAAAACTCTTTAATTATTTTTTCTTTTTAAAAAAATTAACCTTAATTTTGTATAATTTCCATATTATTATCAAATTTCAGTAATATCCCTAATAATTTTCAGAAAATACCTGATTAATTTTCACAATACTGCAAAAGATAAAATCGAACTATAAAATGAGTACAAAATACTAGGAAAGGTGGAAAAATTATGAATAAGACTACAAGAAACGCTATGATCAGTACTATGACAGCTGTTGCTGGAGCAGTAATTGTAAAATCAATGCAAAACAATAAAACAAGACAAAAAGTAAAAAAAGTCGTCAATAAAGCATTTGATACCGTTACAGACTCTGTACAACATATGAACATGAAGTAAGTTCTATGTTTCAAGTTCTAAGTAAAAGCATGTAGTCACTTACAGTGGCTTTATTTTTAGAACTTGCATAGAATTTAATTGTTTTTTTAACGAAAATTTGAATCAAAACATTTAAGCCACTTATAGGTGGCTTAAATACCAAAATTTACAACTCGAAACTAATAAGCCACCTTCAGGTGCAAAGTACTTAGAACTTAAAATCGAACCTAAAGAAACGACCAGAAGCTCGCTTAATCGTAAATGCTTCCACCT
>CAZVEI010000109.1:0-6226 GCA_964626295.1 uncultured Alkalibaculum sp. | reverse complement strand
CCTACAACGTAAAGCCCTGCCATTGAACTTCCTGCCTTTGGTAGCTTTTCTTGTGTTGTAGCAACTTTTTTCGTGTCATCTGTTTTAGGTTTTTCAGGTGCTTTTGGTTCTTCTTTATCAGGTGCTTTTGGATCTTCTTTGCCAGGATCTACTGGATCTTCTTTGCCAGGATCTACTGGATCTTCTTTGCCAGGATCCACTGGATCTTCTTTGCCAGGATCTACTGGGTCTTTATCTACCTTTTCATACTTAAATACGATAAGCCATTCGTACTCTTCACCCGAGACCTCAGTCTTACCTTTTGACACAAATTTAAAACCTTCAATTGGAATTGCCTTTTCTGTATAGTCGCCAAGTTTTACATTTACTATTACGTCTGAATGCAAGCGATTTCCATTTACGTCTTCGTATTTGATTTTTACCTTTGTAAGTACTTGGTCATCGCTTTTCGTATACTTTGAGCTGACATTGGTTTTGACGTATTTGTCTGTCTCTTCTTTTATCTTGCCTACGACCTCAGTTCCTACATTTATTGCCTCTTTCGCCTTTTCTGTGTCTTGTACGTATTGTAAGTCTTCTAGCTTCTGGCTGTCTAATAAGTTACCTTTTAAAATTTCACTATTAAATGTCTGTTCCGCGGCAGCAGTGCTCGTAAGACTAATGACTAAAATAACAACTACTATTAATATTTTAGTCATCTTAGAATTTCTTTTCATCCTTTCCGCCTCCTTTATTTTTTTAGCTCCCTTTGAAATTTGAACCCTGTTTGAGCCTTTTAGAATAATGGTCACCCCCTTAATTTTTAGCAGCTTAAACAGTACTTCTTATACCTATATTCCTTATGGCACTATGTCGAGTAAATCTGCTACTGTTGCTTCTTCTTCTTTTACACACTTTTCAAGAGCTCTTATCATATATGAATGGAGTTTTTCTACTGTCTCCAAAGGGATTACACTAATTTGATATTCATAATAAATCTTTAATCCACCTTGAAAGCCACCGTCCATTACCGTAAGGTATATACCACCACTAAAAGCCCCATTGCCATACCATTTGGTATCAAGGTTCATTCCCTCTACACTCAATTTTACAGGCTGAAATGTTAAGGATGAAAAATAGTGACCTGCCTCTTGTGGAACATTATATGTTTTTTTACTCATTTGCAGTACTTCAAGGGGGTCCATATTTGCATGGCGGTATAATGAATGCTGTTTGTGATCTATACTCTTGCAAGCATCTACTACAGTGACATCCCTTTCAAATACTGTCCTCAGCGGAAAGAAGTGTACACGAGTACCTCCTGTATTCTTTTCTCTTAGTGTACCCCTTCTCGCAACGACGGTGTGCATACCTATGTCATTTACAAAATTTACTTTGGCAACATATCGCGTATAGACTAAAAGTATGAGAGATTGCATGGAGATTTTTTTATCTAGGCAATAAGCATTCATTTCATCTACAAGCTCTTTAGGTATAGGAAGCATAATATTATCTGCTTTAGCTTTCGGATTTATTGAAGATGCGTACCTAAGATTAGGTTCTTTTTTCTTTTCTCTATACTTTTCTAGAAGTTCAGGTCCGTTGATATGGGTAAAGATGGGTTCATCTTCTTTTACAAATAACCGTTCAAAATACTCTTTGTCTTTCTCATAAGCAGGAGTATTTCTGTAATTTAAATCTTCCTTTAGCAATTCTTCATAGGCGTATAGCGGTTTTGGCATATCTGTTCCGTTTTTCAAAGCACTGTATATGGCGAAGATCTCTTTAAAGAATGTAGTAATTCCCCAGGAATCTAAAATCATATGGCTCACAACAAAGTAGACGCCGTGGGTTCCCTCAGGAGAACAAATAATATGTATTTTGTACATGGGCTTTTCATTTTTCGTCACACGTTTTTTTGCTATCTTTAAGAGCTCCTTATCCATGACCTCTCTTGTTTTTCCTTCAAAATCCAAACTCTCTACACTAGGCTCCTCATACTCTGCAAAATACTGTTTTTCCTCTCCTTTTACTTTGACAAATCTTATATTAAAGCAGTCATTTCTTTCAACTGCCTTTTTAATGGCCTCTACAAGAATGTCTAAATCAAGTCTTTGATCTGTTAGGGCAAGGGTGGCGACATTGTTCACTTGTTTATATAGTGTATATTTTTGTGAGTAAAAAAGAACTCTTTGCGCAAAGGTCAAATCATAGTACTCTCTCTTCATCGTAAGCATCTCCCAAACAAAATAATTTTTTATTCAATTGATTTTAAAGATTCGACCATTGGTATATTGGTTACGCTTCTGTACATAAACGTATTTACTAAAAATACAAATACTAATGTAATCAAGAATGCGTATAAAAAGCTTACAGGATTAATGTAATAACCGTACATGATCCCATTTTGTTCGAGAGATACCATAATGAATTTATGCAGTACAAC
This sequence comes from uncultured Alkalibaculum sp., assembly GCA_964626295.1. Classification (GTDB taxonomy): domain Bacteria; phylum Bacillota; class Clostridia; order Eubacteriales; family Alkalibacteraceae; genus Alkalibaculum. The sequence goes on along the minus strand of CAZVEI010000109.1, from coordinate 3,801 downwards.
GCCTACTCCTAAGCCTACTATGGAAGCAATCAAGGAAAGTATGACATTTTCTCTAAAAACATAAGCCGAGACCTCTCTATTGTAAAAGCCTAGTACTTTTATGGTTGCAATTTCCCTTATCCGCTCACGAATGTTAATATTTGTTAAATTGTATAATACGATAAAGGCTAGCAACCCTGCAGATATGATAATTACAATGACGATGCTGTTTAGGATATCTACCATATCTTCAAAACTTGTAATACTCGAAGAATAAAACAGTACAGAAGCTACTCCGTCGTGTTTTGTCAATTTATTGCCAAATTGTTCTTCTATTTTTGGACTTGTTTCTTTTACTTTAATCATAAGGCTATTAAATTGTGGAGAAAGCCTGAAGATTTCTTTATAGTATTCTTTTGACATATAGACGTAATGAAATACGTAGTTTTCTGTAATATCTTGAATGGCTACCTTTTTTCTTGCTCCATTTCCGTCGTCCATTTCAACTATATCTCCGACCTTTGCATTTAATTCTTTAGATAGCTTTTCGCTTATGATAACTCCTGATTTAGGTAAGTCAATTAATTCGTGACTTCTCCTATCCCTTAAAGTGATAAAATCATAAAACTCTTTTTCATTAGAAGGAATCGTCAAGGTGGCTGAAATTTCATCTCCATCACTTTTTAACTTAGCATTATACTGAGAAATTTCAGTGAACGCTTTTACATTACCCTCTTGTGATAAAATTTCCTTAATTTCACTACGACCTGATCGATCAATTAAAGCATCGTATTTAACGCCTAAGTCGTACTTAAAGATTTCCTTGTATTGATTATTTACGATTTGCCCAATAGAGTCGCTTAAACCAAACCCTGCTAGTAAAAGAGCACAACAACCAGAAATGCCAATTATAGTCATGAAAAAGCGTTTTTTGTATCGAAATAAGTTTCTAGCAGTAACTTTATGAGAAAAGGACAATTTATTCCATATAAAATCGACTTTTTCTAGGAAAATCTTCTTTCCGGCCTTTGGGGCTTTAGGTCTCATTAATAAAGATGGTGTTTCTTTTAATTCTTTATAGCAAGCTCCGAAGGCTGAAAGTGTAGTGACTAAAACACCTATGAGCACACTTATAAACATTAAAGGAATCTGTGTCTCTCTTACCATCGTTGGAAGAGTATACATCATTGACCAAGCGTTGTAGATTACCTCAGGGAATACTTTTAAGCCTAGAGCAAGACCTGCTATACCTCCTAAAATACTCGCTAAAGCAGCATAAAGCACGTATTTTAATGCTATAGATCTATTATTGTAGCCTAATGCCTTGTAGGCACCGATAATCATTCTTTGTTCATCGACCATTCTTGTCATTGTAGTCATACATACTAGGCCTGCAATCAAGAAGAAAAACAAAGGGAAAATCTTAGCAATAGCATCTATTCTCTCTGCCGTCATTTTGTAATCTGCAAAGCTATACAGTGAATTTCGATTTAAGACGTACCATTGTGGCTTTGATATTTTCTCTATTTCATTTTCAGCCCGTATGATTTCTGCCTGACCTTCATCGATCTTTTCTTGCCCTTCCGCTTTTTGTTTTTCGAAGGCTACCTTTCCGCTTTCGTAATCTTTCCATCCTTTTGCTATTTTTGCTTCAGCTGCTCTAAATTCACTGTTAGCTCTTTGTTTACTAGACGCTAGTGAACTCTTAGCATTAGAGAGCTCCCTTTTACTTGTGGCCAATTGCGTCTCAGCACTCTTTAACTGTCTCTCTGCATCTTTTACTTGGCCTTGGGCAAAATTATTTAGGCTATTAATGGAATTTACTCCAGTATCCGCTAAACCTAAATAGCTTTCGTAAGAATTTTTAAGATTGGTGTAATCATTTCGCTCTTCCTCAGTAAGGTCTGGGCTATTTAATTGTTCATTTATTTCTTCTAATCTATTACTAGCCTCTTGCCTTTGCCCATTGACAGTAGCAGTCATATTATCAAGATCTTTCAAGTCTTCGCCATGCTCTGACATAGCCTGATTGTATGTAGCTAAACCTTCAGCATATTGTTTTTCGCTATCTGCTAATTTCTTTTCTCCATCTTCTATCTGCTTTAAGCCATTTTGATAGTTTACTTGAAAGTTTTTCTTCTCCGTTTCTAACTTGGCCTCTCCTTCAACTAGGTCCATTTGAGCTTTATTTAATTTTTCTTCTGCTTTTTTGATCTCTTCATTGTAATTTTTTTTCTGTTCTTCAAATTCTTTTTTGGCTTTTTCTAATTCTTCTAATGCAAGAGATTTAACCTCATCTAACCTTAATACACTTCGATCTGCGCCTAAATTTTCTAAGGGTGCACTCGCATTAGAGACAATATCTTCGTACTTTTTGCCATAAGAATTTAGCTGTTTTACTCCCTCTATACTTACAATGGCTTCCGTGTATACAGGCATGATAAAATCTTTTTCTAAAACCATCATATAGGTATCTACTTTTCCATTACCTATTTCTGAAGACCCTTTTTCATATGACAGATAATAAGGAGTAATGGCCTTACCTACAATCTTGTACTCATCCGTTGCAAGGGTACTCTCTGTAATAAGTTCCACTTTTCCAGATTGAATTTTTATAGTATCTCCTACTTCTAAACCAAGTTCGAGAAACGTATTATCCTCTAAAATACATTCTCCTGACTTTTTAGGAAGTCTTCCCTCTGTCAACTTTATTTGGTTTAGAGAGTCCTTAGATGGAGTAAGGGGCATGCTGTGAACTTTAATGACCAGCTCTGTAGAATCTACTTTGGTCACTACATCTGTGAAATACCCAGGTTGAACTCTCTCTACACCCTTTACCTTTCCTATGGCTTTTATATCTTCATCGGTAATTCCTAAAGTAGACACGATTTGTAAGTCCATTAGATTATAATCATCGTAATATGCATCCATAGAACTTTTCATATCAGGGGCAGTCGCTTTAATTCCAGCAAAAAAGGCAACTCCTATAAATACAATCGCAAAAATTGAGATAAATCTGCTAAAAGACTTCTTTATTTCTCGAAAGAAATCCTTCCACATAGCGGTTTTCATCACCATTCCACCTTTTCTACATCAACTGTATGATCGTTGATGGCGATAGAATCTACTTTGCCACTCTTTACTTTGATTACTTTATCTCCAATCGCTGAAAGCGCTAAGTTATGTGTAATAATAATTACAGTCATTCCCGTTTCCCTACAGGTATTTTGCAGCAATTTTAGAATAGACTTTCCAGTTTTGTAGTCTAGGGCACCTGTTGGCTCATCACATAAGAGTAATTTTGGATTTTTGGCTAAGGCCCTTGCAATTGCAACCCTTTGCTGTTCGCCTCCTGATAGCTGTGCCGGAAAATTATTTTTTCTATCTTCAAGCCCTACAGCACTAATTATTTCATCTATATCTAATGGCTCCATACTTATTTGCGTTGCTAGTTCTACATTTTCCTTTGCTGTCAAATTAGGTACCAGGTTATAAAATTGAAATACAAATCCCACATCGTATCTTCGGTATGTAATAAGCTCTGTAGTGTTGTACTTGCTAACAACCTTTCCGTCAACAAGGATTTCTCCTGAGGTTAGATTATCCATTCCACCAAGTATATTTAGAATGGTAGTCTTACCAGCCCCACTTGCTCCTGCAATAATTACAAGCTCGCCTTTTTCTATGGAAAAGTTTACTCCTGCTAGTGCCTCAATCTCCACTTCACCCATACTATAAACTTTTTTTACGTTTTTAAACTCAATATAGCTGTCCATAGCGCTCACGGCCTTTCAATAGTTAATTAGACAAATTGCAGCAATA
>CAZVEI010000108.1:0-6260 GCA_964626295.1 uncultured Alkalibaculum sp. | reverse complement strand
CTCAGCTCCATTACCCCGTCTTTTCTCTCTGTAAACAAACTCTCTTTACCTAATTGTCGTCCAATTTCATAAGACACAACCACGCCACCCATAGCTGGCCCAATGACTTTGTCGATTTTTAAATCCTTCAATTGCTCTACAACAGGCTCCAATACCATTTCTGCCTTATCGGGAAACCGAAGAACTTTAGCACACTGCACATACCCTCCACTGTGTTTCCCTGAAGACAATAAAAAATGCCCCTCCAAAAACGCACCTGTTTCTTTTAAAATATTAATAATCTCCTGCTTCATGTGTTTGGCCTCCTATATAAGTTGTACATTTTATGTTGTACGTTCCATGTAAAAAAAATTGTTGGCGGAAAGCGCAAGAAAGTACCTTTGACACTTTAGCCATAGGCGAATGAAGGTTTCTCCCGTCCAACTAACCACCCTAAACAATTCCAACTAACTCCCCAATACTCTCCACACCATTTTTTACACAATACTCCTCTAACCCTCTTACAATCTCTATTGGCGTCATGGGATTGATAAAGTTAGCTGTTCCAATTTGGATAGCTGTAGCTCCCGCCATAATAAATTCTAGGGCGTCTTGCCAAGTGCTTATTCCACCTAATCCCATAATGGGGATGTTTACATTTTTATATACTTGATTAACCATTCTAAGGGCAATAGGTTTTACTGCTGGACCTGACAATCCTGCATAGAGATTATCAAAAACTGCTTTTTTCTTGTGGATGTCAATAGCCATTCCTTGAAAAGTGTTTACTAGAGATAGTCCATCTGCCCCGCTCTCTTCACAAGCTCTTGCCATTTCTACGATATTTTCTGCATTTGGCGACAACTTAACCATAATCTTCTGCTTGCTTACCCTTACAACTTTAGAGACTACTTCTGCTGCAGATTCTGCCTTTACGCCAAAGGCCATACCTCCCACCTTTACATTAGGGCAAGAGATGTTTAATTCAATAAAGTCGATACTACAGTTGTTTAAAAGTTCTACAGATTCTAAGTATTCGTCTATCGTATTTCCACCTACATTGACGATTACTGCTGTATTTAATTTATTCATTTTCTCTAAATACTGCTCTATAAAAACCTCAATGCCTGGGTTTTCTAGCCCAATGCTATTTAAGAGTCCACTTGGGGTCTCCCACAATCTTATGCCTTCGTTTCCAGGCTTTGGATAGCGAGTAATTCCCTTACTCGAAATCCCTCCTAAAAGGGATGAATCATAATAATCTAGGTACTCTTCTCCATATCCATAGGTTCCAGATGCTGCTACTACGGGGTTTTTCATAAGGGTATCCATAAACTTTGTCTCTAATCTATTCATATAATATTTCCTCCCCTAAAAACACTGGACCATCTTTACACGTTCTCTTGTTGCCTTTTGTAGTCTTACAGGTGCACCCTAAGCAAGCGCCCACACCGCAAGCCATTCTCTTCTCTACAGAGGCGTACATTGTGATCCCTTGCTTTTTACATTCCTCGGAGATGATCTTCATCATGATTTCAGGTCCACATGTAAAGAGTACATAATCTTTTTTATACTCTATATCTTCTGTTATAATGCCTCCAATATTGACTTTTATATTTGGAAACGCATTCTTAAACTGTTCTATTATTGGGTTATTCTCCCTAGCACCTAAGTAAATTTCTATATGTCTATTAGGATTGATTCTATATAATTCTTTTGCCGCGTAGTGTAATGGCGCAATCCCCATTCCGCCGCCTACGAGAGTGATATTTTCCTCCTGTAAGTAGGAAAATCCATTGCCATAAGGCCCTTGTAGGGTAATTTCATCTTTTGCTTTAAGCTTTGATAATTTTTCCGTTCCTTTACCCACTACTTGGTACAAAAATTTTACTACTCCGTCCTCAAAATCATAGATGCTAATAGGTCTTGATAAGAGTGGGTCAAAGTTCCAACACCTAAGCATAAAAAACTGACCCATTTTGCAGCTTCCTGAATACTGGACGCTTAAACAATACATATTATCTTGTACACAGACATTTTCTACAACTATAGCCAAGCTTCTAGATCCTCCTTCATTCGCAGGGTAGCCATTCTAATCTCATCCCAGCAGCTTTCTCCTTCATTTATACCCTTGTGAGCAGTAATTAACCCTCTAGAGGAATTGATTACGGCACATCTGCTTTTCTTAAGAATTCTACCCATATCTTCGCCTTTTCCACCTTGAGCACCGTAGCCAGGTACTAAGAAAAAGGTCTTTGGCAAAAGCTCTTGAATGATTTCAAATTCTTTTGGATAAGTAAGGCCTACTACTGCGCCTATAGAGCTAAAACCGCAATCTCCTAAAAAAGAGGCTGACCACTTTTCGATGAGTTCTGCCATGTGTTCATAGTAGGGTTTTCCGTTACACTCAATATCCTGTATTTCCTTTGCTCCTGGATTGGAGGTCTTTAAGAGAATAAAAAGCCCCTTTTCATTTTCCTTTATATAGGGATAGTAAGGAGATACGGCGTCTTCTCCCATGTAGGCATTTATAGTTAGCATATCCGCCTCAAAATCTCCTGTAAAATGCCCTTTAGCGTACATCTGCCCAGTGGCAGAAATGTCCCCTCTCTTTATATCTGCAATGGATATTTTACCGATCTTTTTAATGTATTTAAGGGTCTTAGAGTAGGCTTCCATTCCTTCTAATCCTAAGGCTTCATAATAAGCTACTTGAACTTTATAACAAGCTACTAAATCTAGCGTATGATCAATGATGTTTTTATTAAATAAAAAGAGCTTGTCTCCCATGGTTATTTCCTTGTCTCTAAAATACTCAGGAAAATAGGATTCTTGCGAATCTAAGCCTAAACAAATAGGGCTCTTTTCTATGGCTTCTTGGTACAATCTATCGATTATCATATTTGATTTCTCCTCTGTTCATTGTCATTTTCACTTGTCCCTTAACCTTACATCCATGAAATGGGTTGTTGTTTGATTTAGAAGCAAAATTATTTAAATCTATAGTAGACTCTTTACTTTCATCAATTAATACTAGATTAGCTTCTCGCCCGACTTCTATTTCACCACAGTTTAAATCTAGAAGTTTGGCTGGCTCATAGCTCATCATTTGGCTTAGCTTTTCTAAGGGAATGTTCTCTTCAGAGAACACTTTCCAGTACATAGAGAAAGCTACCTCTATATTGCTGATTCCAGGAGAGCCTTTTTCTTTATCTTCTTTCGAATGAGGTGCGTGATCTGTAGCACATAGGTCGATGATTCCATCCTTAATGGCTTCTATAAGGGCTTGACGGTCTTCTTTTGTTCCAAAGGGTGGACTAACTTTATAATCTATATTGCTATCAAAAACATGATGAGGAGTCACTTCACAAGTAAAGTGTAAACCCTCTCTTTTCGCCTTTCTGATAAGGTCTAGGGTCTCCTTTTCGCTAACATGACAGATATGCAGGTTTCCTGTCACTTCTCTTAGTATATTTAAATCTCTTTCTACAATCTCTACTTCTGGTTCGCAGTGAGTGGCAAGTAGAAAGCCTAGATTCTTGGATAATTTCAAGCCTTCTCTCATAGTATCCTCGCCCACAACGGTTTTCCCGTCATTTGAAAACACTTTCGTGGCAGCTACTATCTCCTCTAAATTGACGATTTCCTCTTCAAAGTTTTTCGTGAGAGCACAGATCTGAGTGAGATCACATAGATCCAGCCTTTTACTCTTTGAAAGGTTCTTTACAACCATATCCACATTATCTGTAATAGGACTGGTATTAGCCATAGCCGCCAAATGGGTATACCCCCCCTTTAAAGCCGCTCTCATACCCGTCTCCATATCCTCTTTATACTCAAACCCCGGATCCCGAAGGTGAGTATGCATATCGATAAAGGAAGGCATAAGAGTATAACCTAAGCCATCAATAGTTTGGTGATTTTGGTCATCACCCTTAAAGTCCGTATCTGCAACAAGACCGTCTTTAACGAAAATATTTCCCTTCCTACGACCATGTATATCTACTATATCTACATTTTTTATAATCATCCTCATACCTCCGTTTGAGTTCTAAGTTGTAAGCTCTAATTTCTAAATAAAACCCAATGCCACCAATGGTGGCTTTTAGGTTTTGCTGACCACCTGACCACCTGTTTACAGATGTGTTCTCGAATCACAGTACTCACACTTATACTCTTTTGTCTTACAATCCACCAAAGTAAATTCTATAGTCGGTACTTCTTCGAAATGTGAGATACATCTTGGATTTTTGCATTTTAGGGTGCCGTATACTTTCTTTGGCAAATTTAGTTTGATTTTAGATTTAATTTCTCCATTTTCTACGATATTAACAGTAGCATTTGGATCCATTAGACCTAGTATGTCAAAATTAATGTCTAAGTCTGTTTCAATTTTAATTAAATCTTTCTTGCCCATTTTCTTACTTGGAATATTTCGAAGAATTACTACTACATCTTCTATTTCATCTAGTTTTAGTTGTTTAAAGATTTGAAATCCATGACCGTATTCAATATGATCGATAACAATCCCCTTTTTGATCTTTGATACGTTTATCATATTTATCCCTCCAAACCTAATAATTTTATAATAAGAGCCATGCGGACATACATGCCAAACTTCGCCTGTTTAAAATACACAGCTCGCTCATCCTCGTCCACTTCTTTTGCTATTTCATTGACTCTTGGTAATGGATGCATGATGATCATGTCCTTTTTAGCCCTTTGCAATTTCTCTTTATCTAGAATGTAATAATCTTTTAACCTCTGATACTCAAACTCACTGACAAATCGCTCTCTTTGGACTCTAGTCATATAGAGTATATCTAGTTGCCCCATGACATTCTCCAAACTGCTTGTTTCCGTATAACTGGTGTTAGAAAGTTCATCCCTTATATATTGGGGAATAGTTAACTCTTCCGGTGAGATAAAGATGAATTTTACATTACTATACCTATTCAAAGCCCTCACAATAGAGTGTACTGTTCGACCAAATTTAAGGTCACCGCAAAGCCCCACAACGTGATTGGCTAAGCTTGTCTTTAAATTTCTAATGGTCAGTAAATCCGTCAATGTCTGAGTAGGATGTTGATGTCCTCCATCTCCAGCATTGATAATGGGCATATCTTCAGAGTACTTTGTAGCTAGCTTAGCCGTACCCTCTTTCGGATGACGAATAACTGCAATATCTGCGTAACAACCTACAGTTTGGATGGTATCCCCAAAGGATTCTCCCTTAGCAGTAGAGGAATTACCTGGATCGTCAAAGCCGATAATCTGACCACCTAGCCGAAGCATAGCCGATTCAAAACTAAATCTCGTCCTAGTAGAAGGCTCAAAAAAAAGGCTAGCCAATAATTTACCTTTGCAAATATCCAAATAATTATTAGGATTTGCAATAATCTTATCAGCTAACCTGAAAATACTATCTAATTCATTTAATTCAAAATCGTTCGGTTCTATTAAATGTTTTCCCTTTAACATTGGTTTCACCCCTTATCTTTTTAGGTGGTCAGGTGGTCAGGTGGTCAGGTAGTCAGCAAAATCTTTTTCTCGCCTAAAGGCGAGTGAAGGTTTTTCTGCTTTCAGCTTAAAAGTTTTCCCATCCAACGAACCAACCATCCAGCCATATGAAACTTATATATTTAAGCATCAATTTGCAATATCCAAAGCTCTCCTAGGTACAAAAAAACCTCTCCTATGGGTACAGAGAGGTATAATAAGTCTAAGAATCCTATTGTATATACCTTCTCAGTATCTCGTACCGAGTTAAAAGTAATTTTTATTAAACATATTTTATATGAGTCTATAAAAATTGTCAACAAGATTTTTTTGTTACATGTGCTGGTATTTTAAATTATTTCTTATGAAATCTAATTCTTATTTAAACAAAGAGGCAATCCAGTCTATAAAAGCACTAAAAAATGATTTTACACCTTGTAAAAACCCTTGTCCTTCTTCTGATGACAAATAGTCAGAGGCTTTTCCTGAGAAGTTTTCGATTTGATTGGATACTTGATTCCAATCGATATCTAAGCCCTTCATTTTGTCAAATAGAGCTACTAGTTTTTCTATTTGCGCGTCACTTAAACTGATATTAAAGTTATTGACAATATTAATGACGATGTCTCGTACTTCTTCTGTTGTCTTAGGGCTCTTTTCAGCGATTTCTTTTTTGATTTCATTGATAATATCACTGGCTTTTCCGTCACCTATTTCTTCACCTAGTTCAGCAGTACGGATCATTTCTTCATTAGCGATCTTTTTTACATCCTCGTCGATCA
>CAZVEI010000107.1:6033-6288 GCA_964626295.1 uncultured Alkalibaculum sp. | reverse complement strand
GCCAAGTTCAAGGGCATTTAGTGCCGCTAAAATGCTCTTATTGGCATCTGTTCCAATAGATACAATCGCAACTTCTACATTTCTCAAACCAAGATCTTCTAAGGTATCCATGTTTGTGGCATCTGCCTGAACAGCGTAAGTAACTTTCGTCGATATACTCTTAACAATATCTTCTCTTACATCAATAGCTATTACATCGTAGCCTAAATTGTATAAAGAAGTAGCCAAACTATAGCCAAACCTTCCTATACCTAT